>CAVATZ010000025.1:0-28068 GCA_963591655.1 Clostridiales bacterium | reverse complement strand
CCTGCCTGCAGGACAGTAGATAGGAGATTGGGCATGAAACGATTTATCATAAAAAGAATTCTTTCCGTGATCCCGGTGCTGATCATCGTTTCCATCGTGATCTTTTCACTGGTGCATCTGGTACCGGGGGATCCGGCGGCTTCCATGCTGGGTGACATGGCTTCCGCAGAAGACATTGCCGCACTGCACAAGCGTCTCGGGCTGGATGAGCCCCTGGTGAAGCAGTATTTCGTCTGGATCGCCAACATTTTCCACGGCGACCTGGGCGATAGCGTGGCCAATCACCAGACCGTGGCTTCCATGATTGTGAGCCATCTGATGCCGACGGTGCATCTCACGATTTACGCCATGCTGATCGCAGCGGCCATTGCCATACCCCTCGGCATGCTGGCGGCCAGCCGCAAGGGCTCGGCGGCAGATCATACCGTCACCGGCCTCAGCCTTTTGGGCATTTCCCTGCCGAGCTTCCTTCTGGGCCTCTTCCTGATCCTGGTGTTCGCTGTGCACTTCCGGCTTTTCCCGGTTTCCGGCTATACCGAGGTGAAGGACGGCTTCTGGAAGCATGTGAAGTCTCTGACCCTGCCGGCCATTGCCCTCGGCTTCATGAATGCAGCGCTTATGATGCGGATGACGCGGGCCTCCATGCTGGAGGTGCTGAACAGTGATTACATCCGGATGGCGAAGGCAAAGGGTGTGCGGAGCTTCTTCATTATTACGAAGCATGCCTTCAAGAATACCCTGGTGACCATCATTACCGTATTCAGCCAGAGCCTCGTGCAGTCCCTGTCCGGCGCGGCAGTCATTGAGAGTCTCTTTGCCATTCCGGGCCTCGGACAGCTCATGGTGAATTCCGTGGGCCGCCGGGACTACTATGTGATTCAGGCCATTGTGCTTTTGATCGCGGTATTCAATGTGGCCATCAACATGGCGGCGGACATTCTCTACGGCATCGTGGATCCCCGGGTGCGGGTAAGCTAGGAGGAAAGACTATGACTGAATTTGAAGAGCTGAAGAAACGGCTGGCCAAAGAGCAGCGTGCTCTGCGGATCCGCCGCTTCACAAAAAACAAGGCAGCCGTGTTCGGACTCATTGTGGTGCTGCTGGTCATTGTTCTGGCCATTCTGGCACCGGTGCTCACCAGCTACGATCCGCTGGCACTGGATACGGTGAACCGGCTGAAGCCCTGCAGCGGAGAGCATCTCTTCGGCACCGATACCATGGGCCGGGATGTGTTCACCCGGGTGCTTTACGGCGCACGGATTTCCCTCACCGTCGGTTTTCTGGTGGGTATCCTTTCCGGCTTCCTCGGCATGGTGCTGGGCCTCTATGCCAGCACCAATGCGGCGGCAGATAACATTATCATGAGAATCTGTGACGGCCTGAAGGCCATTCCCAGTACCTTGCTCGCCATCACGCTGATGGCAGTGCTGGGCGCGGACATCAAAAACGTAATTCTTGCGCTGACGGTGGTGAATGTGCCGGCCATGGCGAGACTGGCGAGAGGCCGTGCCCTCGTGATCCGGGAGCAGACCTATATCGAGGCCATGCGCTGTCTCGGTGCCTCCAAGATGCGGATCATCTGGCGGCATATGGCGCCCAACATCATTTCCCCCATCATCGTGCAGGTGACCTTTGTTTTCGCCTCTGCCATCATCACCGAGGCGGCCCTCAGCTTCCTAGGTGCCGGTGTTCCGGCGCCGCAGCCCTCCTGGGGCAACATTTTAAATGAAGGAAAGGGTGTCATCTACCAGGCCTGGTGGATGGTGTTCTTCCCCGGTGTGTTCACAGCGCTGACGGTGCTGGGACTGAACCTGCTGGGTGACGGCGTCCGGGATTTCATTGACCCGGCCAGTGCGGACTAAAGGAAGGAGAACAGTATGGAGCCGATTTTAAAGGTGAACAATCTCTGTACGGAATTCCGCACGGAGCGCGGCTATCTCAAGGCCATTGACGGCGTGAGCTTCACGGTGAATAAGGGAGAGCGGCTGGCCATCGTCGGTGAGTCCGGCTGCGGCAAGAGCGTAACCTCCCAGAGCATCCTTCGATTGTATGATGAGAAGCGTCTGGTGCGCTATACCGGTGAGGTGGAGTTTCTGGGTGAGAATCTTCTGATGCTGCCGGAGAAGGAAATGCAGCAGATCCGGGGTGAGAAGATCGCCATGGTATTCCAGGACGCCCTGAGTGCCCTGAATCCTGTTTTCACGGTAGGCCATCAGATTCAGGAATCTCTGATGATCCATCGGAAGATTTCCAAGAAGGAAGCGGCCGAGAAGGCGGTGGAGATGCTGCGTCTCGTGGGCATTCCCGATCCGGGACGCCGCTACTACCAGTATCCCTTCGAGCTCTCCGGCGGCATGCGGCAGAGAGTCATGATCGCGGTGGCACTGGCCTGCACCCCGCGGGTGCTGATTGCCGATGAGCCCACCACGGCGCTGGATGTAACCATTCAGGCTCAGATTATGGATCTCATGGTTTCCATGAACGAAAAGTTTGACATGAGCCTCATGCTCATCACCCATGATCTGGGCGTGGTGGCGGAGACCTGTCAGCGCGTGATCGTCATGTATCTGGGACAGATCGTGGAGGAAGGACGGGTGGAGGACATCTTTGACCATCCCCTGCATCCCTATACCCGGGGGTTGATCGCATCGATTCCCCGGCTGGATACCCCGGCGGGAGAGCGGCTGCACCAGATCAAGGGCACTGTGCCTTTGCTGAACCAGATTCCCGAGGGCTGCCGTTTCGTACCCCGCTGTCCTTATGCCACAGAAAATTGCCGGAAGCAGAATCCGACACTGGTACAGCATTCGGAAACCCAGAAGGCCAGATGCCTCCGCATCGGAGAAGGAGAGTTGTCATGAGTGAAGAGAAGAAGCTGGAACAGACAGCCGCCGCTTCGGAGGTGGTGCTGAAGGGCAGCAGCATCCGAAAGTATTTTCCGGTGAATGCGGGCTTGGGCAAAAAGAAATATGTGAAGGCGGTGGACGGTGTGGACATCGAGCTGCACCGGGGCGAGATCTACGGCCTCGTGGGCGAGACCGGCTGCGGCAAGAGTACCCTGGGACGGACGCTTATGCTGCTGACGCCGCCGACAGAGGGCAGCATCGAGGTGCTGGGCAAGGACATCACGAGCCTCAAGGGACAGGAAATGAAGGACATGCGGCGGAAGCTGCAGATGGTCTTTCAGGATCCGTATACCTCGCTGGACCCGAAGCAGAAGGTGGGTGATATCCTGATGGAGGCCCTGGAGATCCACGGCATCGGCACGAAGGAGAAGCGGCTGGACATCGCCATGGACATCATGGCCCAGGTGGGACTTCGGCCGGAGCACTTCTATCGTTTTCCCCATGAGTTTTCCGGCGGCCAGCGGCAGAGAGTGGGTCTTGCGAGAGCGCTGATTTTGCAGCCGGAGATCATCATCTGTGACGAGCCGGTATCGGCGCTGGATGTGTCCATTCAGGCGCAGATCATCAATTTAATGCAGGATCTGCGGGAGAAAAACAACATTTCCTTCCTATTTATAGCCCACGACATGAGCGTCGTGAAGTACATCTCCGACCGCATCGGCGTCATGTACTTGGGGCACATGATGGAGGAGGCAGAGACGGAGGAGCTGTTCCGGAATACGCTGCATCCCTATGCCCAGGCGCTGCTGTCGGCGGTGCCCAATGCGGATCCCCATAAGAAGAAGGAAAGAATTGTGCTGCAGGGTGAGCTGCCTTCCCCGATGAACCCGCCTGCGGGCTGCGTGTTCCATACCCGCTGCCCCTATGCGACGGAGCGCTGTTCTGTGGAGACACCGGCACTCAGGGAGATAAGGAAAGGACATAAGGTGGCCTGCCACGAGGTCAAGGAGGTTTAAGCTATGCTGGAACAGAAGGCATTGGAATACATTGAAAGTCACGAGAAGGAATATTACGAGCTGCTGCTGACCCTGGCGCAGATCCCCGCTCCCTCCAATCACGAGGAGAAGCGTGCGGAATTTCTGAAGACCCTGCTGGAGGGCTGGGGGCTGCAGCCGGAAATCGACAAGGCACTGAATGTGGTGGTGCCCTACGGCGTCACCGAGGATAAACCTTTGGTGGTGTTCATGGCCCATACGGATGTGGTTTTCCCGGACACGGAGACACTGCCGCTGCGTATCGACGGGGATAAGCTGTGCTGCCCCGGCATCGGCGACGATACTGCCAATGTGGTGGCAATGCTGCTGGCGCTGCATTACATGGCGGAGAACGGCATCACATCGGAGCGCTATGGTTATCTCTTTGTGATGAATGCCGGAGAGGAGGGACTCGGCAACCTGAAGGGCTCCAAGCAGATCGTATCGGATTACGGCCGGCGGATCCAGGCCTTCTACAGCTTTGACGGTTACCTCGGCGGCATCACGGACTGTGCCGTGGGCTCCAAGCGCATGAGGGTCACGGTCACCACGGAGGGCGGTCATTCCTATGCGGCCTTCGGCAACAAGAATGCCATTCAGAAGGCGGCCTGCATGATTCAGGACATCTACCGGATCCAGGTGCCGACGGAGGGAAAGACCACCTACAATGTGGGCACCATCAGCGGCGGCACCTCGGTGAATTCCATTGCCCAGAAGTGTGTGTTCCTCTGTGAATACCGCTCCGACCGGCTGGACGGCATGCAGTATATGGACGACCAGTACCAGGAGATTTTCTCCCGGCATCGTCAGGACGGCGTCGGCATCTTTGTGGAAACCGTCGGCAACCGGCCCTGTGAGAACCTGTCGCCGGAGGGGCTTCGGAAGCGGGAGGAAATGCTGCAGCTTTCCGAAGAGATCGTAGAGCAGTATACCGGCGAGAAGCCGAAGCGGGGCTCCGGCTCCACGGACTGCAACAGCGCGCTCGCGGCAGGCATTCCGGCGGTATGCTTCGGTACGGTATTCGGCAATGGTCCCCATACCCGGGAGGAATATGTGCTGAAGAGCTCTCTTACGATGGGCTACAAGGCGGCGCTGGAGCTTGTGCTGAAGTACCTGTAAAGCGCAATGTGGTGCTGAACTACTATATATAGGAGGAAATATGGAAGATCTGAAGGAATACTTATCGGAAATCGATGAAAATGCAGAGAAGCTGGATGCATTGGCAGATGAAATCTGGGGCTGCGCGGAAACCGCCTACGATGAGACGAAATCAGCGGCATTTCTGACGGCCTTTTTCGAGCGGGAGGGCTTCAAGGTTACCTACCCGGCTTACGGGGTGAAGACCGCCTTCACGGCCTCCTATACCTATCCGCACGCGGTGCTGGGCGACAGCAAGTGCATTCCCCGCATCGGTGTGCTGGGAGAGTATGATGCGCTTTCCGGCCTGAGCCAGGCTGCCGGCGTGGTGGAGCCCTGTCCGCTGGAGGCGGGAAAGCCGGGCCATGGCTGCGGCCACAACCTCCTGGGCGTGGGTGCGGCAGCTGCAGCTCTCGCGATCAAGCGGTATCTCGCAGCCGGCCATCCGGGCACCGTGGTCTACTACGGCTGTCCCGCCGAGGAGGGCGGCTCCGGCAAGGCCTTTATGGCGAAGAATGGTGCCTTTCAGGATCTGGATGCAGCCATTACCTGGCACCCGGATTCCCTGAACATGGTGGTGAAGGACAGCTCCCTGGCCAACTTCCAGGTGCTGTATTCCTTCAAGGGCATCAGTGCCCATGCGGCAGGCTGTCCGGAGCTGGGACGCTCCGCGCTGGACGCCATGGAGCTTATGAATGTGGGCATCAACTTCCTGCGGGAGCATATGGTGGACCAGGCCCGCGTGCATTATGCCATCCTGGACGGCGGCGGCTATTCTCCCAACGTGGTGCAGAACCATGCCCAGGGACTGTATCTGGTGCGTTCTCCGAAGCAGCAGGAGGCCTATGATCTTCTGCAGCGGGTGGACAAGATCGCGCAGGGCGCGGCCATGATGACGGAGACCACGGTGGAATCCCGCTTTATCAAGTCCTGCGCCAACTTTGTGTCCAACCGGGCGCTCGAAAAGGTAATGTATGCTTCCATGCAGGAGGTGCCGCTGCCGGAATACACAGAGGAGGAGCTGGCGCAGCAGAGAGCCTACAGCGCCACCAATCCGGCGGGCTGGGACCGGAAGTATGACGCCATCACCGGCGAGCTGCTGGATCCCAAGGACAGCGCCGTGATGAAGGCGCACAAGAAGGATGCCATGTTCAACTTCGTGGTGCCCTATGAGGAGATGCATCAGGTGGCTGCTGCCGGCGGCTCCACAGATGTGGGCGACGTCAGCTTTCAGTGTCCTACGGTGCAGATGCATGCGGCCACCTGGGCACCCGGTACGCCGGCGCATTCCTGGCAGGTGGTGTCTCAGGGCAAATCTTCCCAGGCCCATAAGGCCATGCGCTATGCCGGAAAGTGTATGGCACTGACGGCGCTGAAGCTGCTGGCAGCCCCGGCGCTGCTCCAGGAGGCCAAGGCGGAGTTTAAGGAAACCATGGCAGAGCAAAAGTATATCCCGATTCCCAAGGATGTGGAGCCGGCGGCCCTTTCTACGCTCCATTGATGCGGTGCTAAACAGTTACTTCATATGAGAGAAGAAAAGGGAGACAGCGATGAAAAACTATGTCATTACCATTGCAAGAGGCTTCGGCAGCGGCGGTCGGGAGATTGCCTCGAAGCTGGCGGACGAGCTGGGCATTCACAGCTATGAGAACCGGATTCTGACTTTGGCGGCGAATCTCGCGGGACGGGATGAGCACGATTTTGTGGAGCTGGATGAGAAGCTCCGGGGCAGCTACTTTGCCAGTCAGCTCCGGAAGCTGGAGAAGCGCCTGTCGCCGCATCCGCAGCTCAGTAAGTTCCGTTCTGACGATCGGCTCTATGAGTTTGAGGCGGAGATCATCCGGGGTCTGGCGAAGACCGAGAGCTGTGTCATCGTGGGAAAGGCGGCGGACTATATCCTCCGAGATTATGACAATGTCTTGTCGGTCTACATCGAGGCACCCCGCCCCTTCTGCCGGCATCTCGTGATGCAGCGGATGGGCGTGGACGGCAAGGAGGCGGACCATCTCATCAGCTCCACGGACAAGTACCGGGCGGATTTCTACAAATATTATACCGGCGGAAACTACTGGACCAATCCGGTGAACTATGACCTCACGTTGAACAGTGAGCGCCTGGGCCTGGACAAGTGCGTGGCCCTCATCAAGCAGGCACTGAAGGTGAAGCTCGATGTAGAGCTGTGATCCGTCCGGCTGAATCGAAGACATTATCCCAAAAGAAAGCAGCGCATGAAGGAGAGGTAGGCAATGCCTCTCCTTTGTGCTATGATAAACGGAGGTTTAAAGAACAGGAGAAAAACATATGTATAATAAAAAATCAGGAAACGGCGGATTTCACAAGCCGGCCGGCAAGCCCTTCCCGAAGAAGGTGACGGAGGGGGCCCGCCGCGGCGACTATGTGGTCATCGGCAACGGAAACCAGAAGGTAACCACGCGCGTATCCACGGAGGATCATCCCTTCTGCGGGGAGGAGCCGGGCTTCCGGACAAAGATCAAGGGCGGAAGCTGGAAGCTGCTGCGGATCATTCATCAGGGAACGGATGAATATCATAAGATCTACGACGAGGACAAACAAAGAGAACACTACGGGTTCTGAATGGAGGCAAAACACATGGAAAATCTCAATATCTTGGTGGTCATCCCGGCGGAGGAGCGCCATAAGGAATACCTGGAGGTGCAGGCAGCAGGAAAGAACTGTCGCTTTACCTACCGGACACCGGAAACGGCCACGGACGAGGAGATTCAGAACGCGGATCTCATCATCGGAAACGTTCCGGCCGGCAGACTGAAGGCATCAAAGAAGCTTCGGTGGATGCAGCTGAATTCTGCCGGCGCGGATGCGTATGTGGTGCCCGGCGTGCTGGATCCGCAGACGATCCTCACCAACAGCGCCGGTGCCTACGGTACCAGCGTTTCCGAGCATATGGTGGCCATGAGCTTCGCCCTGGTGCGGCGCTTCGGCCAGTACATGCGGCGGCAGGTGGAGCACAAGTGGCAGGTGATGGGCAAGGTCACCTCCATCGAGAACGCCACCGTGCTGGTGCTGGGTCTCGGCGACATCGGCGGCAAGTATGCGGAGAAGATGCATGCCCTCGGCGCCCATGTGATCGGTGTCCGGAGAAGTGTCCGAGAGAAGCCGGATTACCTGGATGAGGTGCATACTCTGAACGATCTGGACACGCTGCTGCCCAAGGCGGATATCGTGGCGATGGTGCTGCCGGGCGGTCCCCAGACGGATTATCTCATGGACGAGCGGCGGCTTCGCCTCATGAAGCCGGGCGCATATCTCCTCAATGACGGCCGGGGCAATGCCATCGACCCGGAGGCCCTGAAGCGGGTGCTGCGTGACGGGCAGCTCGGCGGTGTGGGACTGGATGTGACAGAGCCGGAGCCGCTACCGGAGACAGACGAGCTGTGGGATTTCGAAAATGTCATCATCACGCCGCATATTGCCGGAAAATTCCTGCTGCAGCAGACTTTCGAGAATGTAGTACACATCGCAGGTGAGAACCTGAAGGCGTACCTCAATGAGGAAGAATTGACACATCTGGTGAACAGAAGACTGGGGTATTAAAAACAAAGATACCGGAACGACGCGTACCGGAAGAGAGGGCTTTGGAAATAACAAGGTCCTCTTTTTTTATACTTTTTTAAGAAATACACCGGAAATGGCATTTCTGCCCTTGACATATTTCATTAGTCAGCTTAAACTAACAGGCTGATGGAGTTAGTGATTGAGAACTAACTGAAAGGAGGCAGAAATATGTTACCATTGTCCATGACAAAAGCAGGAGACAAGGCCATTGTAGCCAGAGTCGGCGGCAACGAAGAGGCCAAGAAGCACCTGGAGGACCTGGGCTTCTGTGTGGGCTCAGAGGTTACCATCATTTCCCAGCTGGGAGACGGCAACATTATTGTGAATGTGAAGGATTCCAGACTGGCCATCACGAGTCAGATGGCTTCGAAAATCATGGTGGGCTAAATCTGCAGATGATGCTGCAGGGTTAGATACAACAAAGTTAAGGAGGACTGGTGTATGAAGACACTGAGAGACGTGCCTGTCGGCGCCACAACCACGGTTGTGAAGATTCACGGAACCGGCGCACTGAAGAGAAGAATTATGGATATGGGTATCACAAAGGGTACCTCCATTTATATCCGTAAGGTGGCTCCGCTGGGCGATCCCATTGAGGTTACCGTTCGCGGCTATGAGCTGTCACTTCGCAAGGATGACGCTGATATCCTGGAGGTTGAGTAAAACGCATTACAGTGATTGAAGCAGTGCTTTGATCAGGAAAAGGGGAAAACATGGCAATTAAAATTGCACTCGCAGGAAATCCGAACTGCGGTAAGACGACATTGTTCAACAACCTGACCGGCAGCACCCAGTACGTGGGAAACTGGCCCGGTGTTACGGTGGAGAAGAAGGAAGGAAAGCTGATCGGTCATAAGGACGTGATCATCCAGGACCTTCCGGGTATCTACTCCCTGAGCCCGTACACACTGGAGGAGGTTGTCACCAGAAATTATCTCGTAAAGGAAAAGCCGGATGTGATCCTGAACATCATCGACGGTACCAACATCGAGCGTAACCTGTACCTGACCACACAGCTGGTTGAGGTGGGCATCCCCATGGTGATTGCAGTCAACATGATGGATCTGGTACGGAAGAACGGCGACAAGATCGATATCGAGTCTCTCGGCAAGGAGCTGGGCTGCCAGGTGATCGAGATCTCCGCACTGAAGGGTGAGTCCACTGTGAAGGCAGCAGAGCTCTGCATGAAGCTGGCTGAGTCCGGCAAGCAGACCGAGCTTCCCCACGTGTTCACAGGTCCCGTGGAGCACGCCATTGCACATATCGAGGAGTCCATTCAGGGTAATGTTGACGAGTCCGAGCTGCGCTGGTTTGCCATCAAGGTATTTGAGCGCGATGAGAAGGCGCTGGAGGGTGTCAACATTTCCACAGATGTGAAGATGCATCTTGAGCAGCACATCAAGGAATGCGAGAAGGAGATGGACGACGATGCAGAGAGCATCATCACCAACCAGAGATACACCTACATTCAGGATCTCGTAGCAAAGTGCGTGAACAAGAAGCGCAAGGCCGGCGAGATGTCTGTTTCCGATAAGATCGATCAGATCGTGACCAACCGTGTGCTGGCACTGCCGATCTTCGCACTGGTGATGTTCCTGGTGTACTACATTGCCGTAACCACTCTCGGTACTGTGGTAACAGACTGGACCAACGATACACTGGTCGGCGAGTGGATTCAGCCGGCAGTACAGGGCTTCCTGGAGAATGCAGGCGCTTCCGAGTGGCTGGTATCTCTCGTGGTTGACGGTATCATCGGCGGTCTGGGCGCACCCATCGGCTTCGTTCCGCAGATGGCCATCGTGTTCTTGTTCATGTCCATCCTGGAGGACTGCGGCTACATGGCCAGAGTTGCTTTCATCATGGACCGTGTGTTCAGACGCTTCGGCCTGTCCGGAAAGTCCTTCATTCCCTTCCTGATCTCTTCAGGCTGCGGTGTGCCGGGCATCATGGCAACCCGTACCATTGAGTCAGAGAGTGATCGTCGTATGACAATGATGACCACCACCAGCATCCCCTGCGGCGCTAAGCTGCCGGTGATCGCACTTATCGCAGGCTTCCTGATGGGCGGCGTATGGTGGATGGCACCGCTGATGTACTTCGCAGGTATCATCATGGTTATCGTTTGCTGTATCATCCTGAAGAAGACCAAGCTCTTCGCCGGTGATCCGGTTCCCTTCGTTATGGAGCTGCCGGCTTACCATGTTCCTTCCATCAAGGGCGTTCTGATGCACGTTTGGGAGCGTGTATGGGCATTCATCAAGAAGGCCGGTACCATCCTGTTCCTCTGCTGTGCAGTTATGTGGTTCCTGGGTGCCTTCGGCTTCGTTGACGGTACCTTCGGTCTGGTTGAGTCCAAGGATTCCCTGCTGGCTGTTATCGGCGGCGTGATCGCTCCGATCTTCAAGCCCCTCGGCTTCGGTACATGGCAGGCCGTTGCATCCTCTCTGTCCGGCTTCGTGGCAAAGGAGGGTATCGTTTCCACCATGTCACTGCTGTCCTCCATCGGTGAGGAGGTTGAGGAGTATGAGAGCTCTATGCACGATGCCTTTGCTGCATTCTTCCCGACAGGAATTTCTGCAGTATCCTTCCTGCTCTTCAACATGTTTGATTCACCGTGCCTTGCCGCGATTTCTTCCATGGCGAAGGAGATCGGCAGCCGGAAGTTCTTCTGGGGCGCTATCCTGTTCCAGAATGTAATGGCTTACTGCGTATCTCTGATGGTTTACCAGCTGGTTGGTCTTGCCATCGGTGAGGTTGCCTTCAGCGTATTCACTGTTGTGGCAGCTGCTGTGCTTGTGGTTATCCTATTCCTGCTCTTCAGACCGGATCCCAATAAGAAGGCTGCAGAGGCAAAGGCTCAGGCTGCCTTGGCTTAAGTAATCCAATGGGGCGGCGTTTATCTCCCCGGGCTGAGCGGAAGCTTCGCTTACGGGCGCCCGGGGAGATGTTGCCCCGTTGGATGCCTTAGCGGCGAGCGTATCAAAGGCTTTGCGATAAGCAAAGCCTTCCTATTTTAGAGGTATCATGAAATTCAACGTTCCTGTAAATCAGACAGATCTGGTGGTGCTGCTGGTTCTGGCGGTGCTCTTCCTCCTGGGTATCCGGGCAGTGATCGGCTTCTTCAAGCCGTCCCGGAAGGTGGAGGACACCCGCCGGGACGGTGAGGGTGGCACCGGCACCAGAGTCACAGTAGAGATCGACGGTATGATGTGCGGCATGTGCGAGTCCCATATCAAGGATGCCATCCGTGCCTGCTTCCCTGGCGTCAGCAAGCTGACCGCCTCCCACGGGAAGGGCAGAGCCAGCTTCATCCTTTCCGCACCGGAAAGCGAGAGCAGGGTAGCGGCCCGGCTGCATGAGGGCATTGATCCGCTGGGGTATCGTATCATTTCTGTTCGGGTGGCCTGAGCAGACCAAGGCGTGAAAGGAGAGTCGGAAAATGACAGATGTTATTGTGATGGCGATTATTCTTTTTATCGCGGCGCTCTGCATTCGGAGCATCTACTACAGGAAGAAGAATCATATCGGCTGTGACGGCTGCGGCGGTGCCTGCAGCTGCGGCCACACCGGACACCCGGAGCTTGACCTCGCGGACGCAGAGCAGAAGCTCACCCCCGCCCAGAAAGCCATCCTCAAAAAGCACAACAAAACCTGCTCGTGTGGGTAACAGTTTCTATTTTATCTGGTTACAAACCAATTTAACTGTGCTTGACACACAAAAGCGCCCTGCCGTTTTACGGCAGGGCGCTTTTCTACCGGATGACAGCCTGCTGTCATCCGTAGAGGAGGAGCGGCGAAGTGCGTCGGCCCCTTTTTTGCAAAAAAAAGAGCCGACCTACGAAGCCGACTCCGACGATAATGCGGGAGATGGGACTTGAACCCACACGTCTATACAGACACAAGATCCTTAGTCTTGCCTGTCTGCCAATTCCAGCACTCCCGCGCAACAGATGGTATGATACCACCTGTTATCAGAAAAAGCAAGAGAAAAATGCTAAACGATTACAAAAACTTTCAGTAGGTCTTATCTGCCACCGCATTCTGGGTTTTTTCCATGTAAGCGGAGCAGCGCTTGAAGTGTCGCCGGTAGTACTCGGAGTACATCACATCCACTAGGAAGAGCTGACTGATCTCTGCGGAGGTGGGTCCGCTCTGGAGGGAGCCTTCATTGGCACCGCAGAGCAGGATGATGTCGGCATATTCTGTGAGCGGAGATTTCGAGAAGCGGGTGATCACGATGGTTTTGGCACCGGCCTGCTTGCAGAGGCGGGCGATTTCCACCGTATCCTTGGTGGCACCGGAGTAGGAGAAGATAACGGCGGCATCCTGACCGCTGAGGGTGGCGGCGGACATGAGCTGTACATTTACCACCTCGTTGCAGCGCACCTTCGGCTCGATGCGGAGGAACTTGTTCATGGCCTTCATGGCCGTCAGCATGGAGGCCCCCACACCGAAGAAGACAATGTTTTTTGCCTCAGACAGGGTATCCATGGCCTTGGTCATCTGCCGAAGGTCAATGAGAGAATAGGTTTCCTGGATGGCGGAGACATTTTCCGTCAGCACCTTCTTCGCAAGCTCTGCGATGTTGTCCTCCAGTGTGATGTTGCGGTCTTCACTTTCTGTCAGCTGTTCGGTACCGCTCCGCATGGAGAGGGAGAGCATCATCTTGAATTCCTGGTAGCCTTTCACGTTCATGGTCTTGCAGAAGCGGAAGACAGAGGTGTCACCCACCTGACAGGCCTCCGCCAGATCGGAGATGGACATAAAGAGCACCTTGCCGGGATTTGCGAGAATGAAATCGGCTACCTTTTTTTCGGCCTTGGTAAACTGATTGTAGGCCGAGCGTATTTTGGTTAAATAATCTTCCTGCATGTACATCACCTGTCCTTTTCATAAACTCATACCCCTACTATAGCATATCGGGAAAATATTTTCAATTCTGCGCGGTGAATGAAAAAAGAAATTACCGTTTTTGCGCGGGAAAATGCAGGCAAAAATTCCGTTTCCGGTGTATAGTATAGGAAGTGACGGAGATTTTTCACAGGAGGACAACAATGATACGTAAGGTTAATGCAGTGGCTGTGGAGCATCTGGGCGGCGGCAAGGGTACCGCTTATGTGCATAATATTGTTTCCAAGGAGGAGCTGAACGGTCATGGCCGTCTCTATGCCAAGGTGGTGCTGCCGCCGGGAAGCAGTGTGGGCTGGCACCAGCATGTGCACGACACAGAGCCCTATTACATTTTGAAGGGAGAGGCGGATTTCATCGACAATGACAAAACCGTTACCAAGGTGGGACCCGGTGATGCGTGTCTCATCGAGGTGGGACAGTTCCATTCCATTGAGAACAATTCCGATTCCGATGTGGAGTTTATGGCCCTGATCTACAATGAGCCGGGATACCTGAATTGAGCGATTGTATCCGGATAAAAAACTTGATTCCTGTATAATTATGCGATATACTTAATTGCAAGTATGTCAATAGGAAATTCAAAGCGCCTCTGCTTGCAGCAGAGGCGCTTTTTTTCTGTCAACCCGCGGGCAATACCGGGCGGTTTGACAGTGTCAATGAAAAAAGGAGTCATTTCATGGAGAAGCAAATGCTGCAGGAGAATTATGATGTGATCATCATCGGTGCGGGGCCCAGCGGTGCCTTCTGTGCCTATACATTGAAGACAGAGCGTCCGGAGCTCCGGGTGCTGATGATCGAGAAGGGACGCCGGATTGAGAAGCGTGTCTGCCCGAAGCGGAAGACCAAGGTCTGTGTGGGCTGCAAGCCCTGCTCCATCACCACGGGCTTTGCCGGTGCCGGTGCCTTCTCCGACGGTAAGCTGTCCCTGTCTCCGGACGTAGGCGGCAACCTGCCGGAAATCCTGGGCTATGAGAAGACCGAGGAGCTGATCAAGGAGTCCGACGAGATCTACCTTCGTTTCGGTGCGGACAAGTCGGTTTACGGTGTCGACAAGGAGCGGGAGATCGAGGAGATCCGCCGGAAGTCCATCGCCGCCGGCATTAAGCTGGTGGAGTGTCCCATCCGTCATCTGGGCACCGAAGAGGGCTACAAGATCTATATGCGCATCGAGCACCATCTGGAGGAGCTGGGAGTAGACATGCTCTTCGACACCCAGGTGGAGGACATCCTCATTGAAAACAACAAAGCTGTCGGCGTCCGCATCGAGGGCGGTCAGGTCTTCCGGGCCGGCGAGGTGGTTTCCGCTGTGGGCCGCGAGGGCTCTGAGTGGCTCGCCAACATTTGCCGTCAGCACCGCATCGAGACCCAGGTGGGTACGGTGGACATCGGCGTCCGGGTAGAGGTCCGGGACGAGATCATGAAGTTCCTGAACGAGAACCTCTACGAGGCGAAGATGATCTACCATACCAAGACCTTCGATGACAAGGTGCGTACCTTCTGCACCAACCCCTCCGGTGAGGTGGCCACCGAGTACTACGACAACGGTCTCGCAGTGGTGAACGGCCATGCCTACAAGGCGAAGGAGTACAAGACGAAGAACACCAACTTCGCGCTCCTGGTGTCCAAGAATTTCACAGAGCCCTTCAATGAGCCCATTGAATACGGTAAGTACATCGCCCGCCTGTCCAACATGCTCTGCGGCGGCCGCATCATGGTGCAGACCTTCGGTGACTTCCTCAGAGGACGCCGCACCACGAACGAGAGACTGTTCCGGAACAACATTATGCCGACACTGAAGGATGCCGTACCGGGCGACCTGTCTCTGGTGCTGCCGTACCGCATCATGCTGGATCTGAAGGAAATGCTGTTTGCCCTGGATGAGGTGACCCCGGGCATCGCAGCGGACGAGACCCTGCTCTATGGTGTCGAGGTGAAGTTCTACTCCAACCGTGTGGTGGTGACGCCGGATTTCGAAACCTCTGTGACAGGACTTCGCGCCATCGGCGACGGTGCAGCCATCACCAGAGGGCTGCAGCAGGCCAGCGCCAACGGCATCTCCGTGGCCCGCTCCATCCTGAAGAAGCTGGAGGCCTGAAAATTCACAATGCCTTATAAAGGTTAGGCAAACTAAACCCTATAAAATTACTAGGAAATACCTTGCGGGAACATAGGACATAGGGTATAATCCAGAAATGCGATAAGGAAAGCTGCGGCAGCGCCCCTCTTCGGGGCGCTGTTCGGCGGTTTAAGGATACATTTAGCATTGTTTGATTAAGTAAACACGGAGGAAATTATGGCAGATTTATTGAAGGTAGAGAATCTGGCAGCAGCCGTTGAGGAGAAGGAGATCCTGCATGGCGTAGATCTGACAGTGAATAAGGGCGAGACACATGTGCTGATGGGCCCGAACGGTGCCGGAAAGTCCACACTGGGCAACGCCCTGATGGGCAACCCGCAGTACGAGATCACCGGCGGCAAGATCTTCTTTGAGGGCGAAGACATTACCACCCTCTCCACAGATAAGAGAGCCAAGCTGGGCATGTTCCTGTCCTTCCAGAACCCGCTGGAGGTACCGGGCATCACACTCGGAAACTTCATCCGTTCTGCGCTCGAGATGCGTACCGGCAAGCACATTCGTCTCTGGGATTTCAAGAAGGAGATGAAGAAGGCCATGGAGCTTCTGAACATGGATCCCTCCTATGCAGACCGCGATCTGAATGTCGGCTTCTCCGGCGGTGAGAAGAAGAAGGCGGAGATTCTGCAGCTGCTCATGCTGAAGCCCTCTCTGGCCATCCTCGACGAGACGGATTCCGGCCTGGATGTAGACGCGGTACGTACTGTTTCCAAGGGCATCGAGGAGTACCAGAAGTCCATGGACGGCGCGCTGCTCATCATTACCCACTCCACCCGGATCCTGGAGTCTCTGAAGGTGGACAAGACCCATGTGATCGTCAGCGGCAAGATGAAGACCGAGGGAGACGCTTCCCTGGTGGACAAGATCAATGCAGAGGGCTTCGAGGCCTTCCTGAACTGAGAATCGTACCGGAAGTAAGGAGAGAATATGGCTAAGGAAAGAGCAGAGGTAAACGACATTGATCGTTCCATGTATGATTTCCGCTACGAGGAGAAGGACTCTGAGTTCTACAAGATTCAGGAGGGTCTGACACCGGAAATCGTAGAGGAGATTTCCGAGAAGAAGGGCGATCCCCAGTGGATGCGGGATTTCCGTCTTCGTTCTCTGGAAATTTATAATAAGAAAGAAATTCCCCAGTGGGGGCCGTCCATTGACGGCCTCAATATGAACAACATTGTGACCTACGTGAAGCCCAAGACCAAGATGTCCGCGGACTGGAGCGAGGTGCCCCAGGACATCAAGGAGACCTTCGACAAGCTGGGCATTCCCCAGGCGGAGCGGAAGTCTCTGGCCGGTGTCGGCGCCCAGTACGATTCTGAGCTGGTGTATCATAACCTGCAGGAATCGGTGGCTGCCCAGGGCGTGGTCTATACGGATATCGAGTCGGCGCTCCACGGTGAGTATGCGGACATGATCCGGGAGCACTTCATGCATCTGGTGCCGCCCACGGATCACAAGTTTGCGGCGCTGCACGGTGCGGTATGGTCCGGCGGCTCCTTCGTCTATGTGCCGAAGGGCGTGACGGTGGAGATTCCCCTCCAGTCCTATTTCCGTCTGAATGCACCGGGTGCGGGTCAGTTCGAGCATACCCTGATCATCGTGGATGAGGGTGCCAACCTCCATTTTATCGAGGGCTGCTCTGCACCTAAGTATAATGTTGCCAACCTCCACGCGGGCTGTGTGGAGCTCTATGTGGGAAAGAACGCGAAGCTGCGGTATTCCACCATCGAGAACTGGTCCAAGAACATGTACAACCTGAACACCAAGCGTGCCAAGGTGGAAGAGGGCGGCATCATGGAATGGGTGTCCGGCTCCTTCGGCTCCCATGTTTCCTACCTCTACCCCATGACCATTCTGAACGGCAAGGGGGCGAGAGCGGACTTCACCGGCGTGACCTTCGCCGGAAAGGGACAGAATCTCGACACCGGTGCCAAGATGGTGCACAATGCGGAGAATACCAGCTCGAACATCAGCACCCGTTCCATCTCGAAGGACGGCGGCATCTCCACCTATCGTTCCTCCATCACCATCAACAAGAACGCGAAGAATGCCAAGTCCTCGGTTTCCTGCCAGTCTCTGATGCTGGACGACATTTCCCGCTCGGATACCATTCCGGCCATGGATGTGCGGACCCAGCAGGCGGATGTGGGACACGAGGCGAAGATCGGACGGATTTCGGATGAGGCGGTGTTCTATCTCATGTCCCGCGGTATCTCCGAGGAGGACGCCCGGGCGCTCATCGTCAGCGGCTTTGCCGATACGGTCTCGAAGGAGCTTCCGCTGGAGTATGCGGTGGAGATGAATAATCTCATCCGTCTGGAAATGAAGGGGGCAATCGGCTGATATGGAAAAGACAAATATGAAAATCAACGCACTGCCGTCGCCGACCTACAACTGGCTGAAGATGAATGATGCACAGGTGCAGGCACCGCTGTCGCCGGAGGAAGGAAATCCCATGGTGACCCGGAGTCCTGAGGTGAAGGCGGAGGCTGTGGCCTACGATGAAATTCAGGACATCGCCGGCGGCATGGGCTATGACATGGACCGCCTGATGAAGGATTCCGGCATTGCTGTGCTGAAGCTGTCGGTGCCGGAGAACACAGAGGCGGCGGAGCCGGTGCATCTGGATTTCTGCTTTGAAGACGGTAAGGAGCTGCTGAATGCGGTGGAGATCCATGCCGCGAAGAATGCGAAGCTGACCGTGCTGATGGATTTTGCTTCTGATGCAGCGGCGAAGGGCTTCGGTGCGGTGCAGACCAAGATCCGTGTGGAGGAAAATGCTGTCGTGCGCCTGATTCAGGTGCAGCATCTGGGCTCCGGGATGTGCTTCCTGGATGACATCGGCGTGGTGACGGCAGAAAACGGCCGCTTCGAGCAGATCCAGCTGAATGTTTCCGGCGGCAGCTGCTACCAGGGCTCCCGGACAGACCTTCTGGGTGCCCGCAGCAGCCTGAAGACAGATATCGGCTATCTCCTCAGAAATCAGGAGCAGCTGGACATGAACTACATTGCGAACCACATCGGCAGGAAGACCCTGTGCGAGATCAATGTGGACGGTGTTCTGCGAAATGAAGCCAGGAAGCTGTTCCGCGGCACCATCGACCTGCGAAAGGGTGCCAAGGGTGCGGTCGGCAACGAGCTGGAGAATGTGCTGCTCATGAACGATGATGTGGTGAACCAGACCATTCCCGTGATCCTCTGCGATGAGGAGGACGTGGAAGGAAATCACGGCGCCACCATCGGCCGCATTGACGAGTCTCTGCTGTTCTATCTGGAGTCCCGCGGCCTGAGCCACGAGGAGGTCTATGAGATGATGGCGGAGGCCAAGCTGGATGCGGTGATCAATAAGATCCAGGACGAGGCGACCCGGGAGTATGTGCGGACCCTTTTGAACCGGAATACCGCTGAGAACGAGGACTGAGGAGGCATTTCCATGAGAGAAATTTCAGGAGAAGAGAGAAGACTGGAGGATGAGAAGATCAAGTCAAAGTTTCTGATCTTCAAGTCCGCCAAGTTTAATTATCTGGACAATGCCGCCACCACCCAGAAGCCGGAGTGTGTGCTGCAGGCAGTGAACAACTACTACCGGACGCAGAACGCCAATCCGCTCCGGGGACTGTACAAGCTGTCCGTGGCGGCCACAGACGCCTATGAGGATGCCCGGGAGCAGGTGCGGAGCCTTCTGAACGCGGCTTCCGCTGAGGAGATCGTCTTCACGAGAAACGCTACGGAGAGTCTGAACCTGGTGGCCTACAGCTACGGTCGTCATTTTCTGAAGGAGGGGGATGAGATTCTCATCACCATCATGGAGCATCACAGCAACATGCTCCCCTGGCAGCAGGTGGCAAAGACGGTCGGTGCCAAGCTCACCTACATCCTGCCGGAGAAGGACGGCACCATCACAGAGGAGAAGTTCCGTTCCTACATGAATCCCAATGTGAAGCTGGTGGCCATGACCCACGTCTCCAACGTACTGGGCTGCTGCAATGATGTGAAAACCTTTGCAAAAATCGCGCATGAGAACGGTGCGGTTTTCGTCTGCGACGGTGCGCAGTCTGTGCCCCACATGAAGGTGGATGTGCAGGAACTGGATGTGGATTTCCTGTCCCTTTCCGGCCATAAGATGTACGGTCCCATGGGCATCGGCGCGCTTTACGGCAAGAAGGAGCTGCTGGAGAAGATGCCGCCCTTCCTTTTCGGCGGTGAGATGATCGAGTATGTCACCACAGAGGGTGCCACCTGGGCCGAGCTTCCCCATAAGTTCGAGGCGGGCACGGTCAATGCCGGCGGCGCTGTGGGTATCGGCGAGGCGGTACGCTTCATGCGGTCCATCGGTATGGAGCGAATCGAGGAGCGGGAACTGCATCTCACGAGGCTGCTGATGGCGGAAATGCAGGCGGTGCCCCATGTGCATATCCTGGGCTCTGACAAGCCGGAGGCGCATCACGGCATCGTGACCTTCACCATTGACGGCGTGCATCCCCACGACATTGCGGCGATTTTCGACGCCTATGATGTGGATGTGCGGGCAGGACATCACTGCGCGCAGCCGCTGATGAAGTTCCTGGGCACGCCCAGCACCACCCGGGCCAGCCTGGGACTGTACAACACGGAGGAGGATGTTTACCGCTTCGTGGAGGTTCTGAAGAAGATCAGAGGAGAAATGGGCTATGGCGACTAATACATTTTACAACGAGGTGCTGACGGATCATAACATTCATCCGGCGCATAAGCACAGGATGGAGAATCCCAGCTATTCTCTGGAGGGCGTGAATCCCAGCTGCGGCGATGACATTGTTCTTTATTTAAATGTCAGCGAGGCCGGAGTGATCGAGGATGCCTCCTTTGACGGCGACGGCTGCGCCATTTCTCAGGCCAGTGCGGATATGATGTGCGACCTGATCATCGGAAAGCAGAAGGAGGAGGCCCTGCGGCTCTCCGAGATCTTCCTGCGGATGATCAAGGGCAAGATCACGGAGGAGGAACACGAGGAGCTGGAGGAGGCAGGTATCCTGGAGGATATCTCCCACATGCCCGCCCGTGTGAAGTGTGCCGTGCTGGGCTGGCATACCATGGATGAAATCTTCAAGGATGCCGCTGAAGGCAAGGTAGATCAGTACAGCGGGAAATTCAACTAATGAAACAGGGGGACGGCATCAGCCGTCCCCTGTTTTTGATCCATTGGATTAATAGTGTATTACATTTCCTGCATTTTTAATGGCGGCAATTACCGGCGCGGCTTCATCGGAGGTGAAGAAGCGATAGGTGCTTTCCGGCACCAGAGACTTCACAAGATCGAGATCGTCCTCCTGCAGCGCCTTCCGGACCGTGGAGGCGGAGATGGGCTTGCCGTCGGCCTCCTTGCGCTCGATGATATGACAGGCAATGCCCTGCTTGGGCAGCTCCTCTGCCATGATGGCATTGTAGGCACTGGTGACCACGGAGGTGGGCTCGGAGCCCACATAACGGGCCTGAATGCCCAGGCTCTCCGCGATGCGGCTGAATACCGCAAGATCCAGCCGGGCCTGGCTTTCGATCACGGCGGCATCGTCCTTCTGGAAGTAGGCCGGGAAGGTGGCAGAGCTGATGATGTAGGAGCCGCTGTCGTGGTAGATGATGTTGTCAAACTGTGCCGTGCCCTCCTGCACCAGCCGCTTCCGCACCTCGAAGGGTACCAGACTCTGTTCCTCGGATACAATGAAGAGGTGCAGAAGATCGGAAGCCCTGGCTGCGGTTTCCACCAGATACTGGTGCCCCAGGGTGAAGGGGTTCGCATTCATGACGAGAGCGCTGATTTTGGGTGCCGAAGACATTTCCCCGCTGCGCGGCAGGGCAGCCAGCTGGGTCTCGGTTTCCTTCTGCAGGCCCTTGAGATAGGTCTCAAAGCCGGTGCGCTTGTTCTCCATGAAGACGATCTGCCCCTCAACCCGGGCGATCTCCGTGAAGCCTAGGCTGCCGAAGAATTTGGCGGAATTGCACTTTGTGTACAGGAAGAGGTGGTAGTTTCCCCGGGCATATTGATACTCGATGAGGTGGGAAACGATGTCGTTCATCAGGGCTTCTCCCTGGTGGCTGCTGTCCACGGCCATGCAGCGCAGGGTGTTGCCGAAGCAGCTGCCGGTGGCGATGACCTGGTAATCGTCATCCAGCATGGCAGCGGTATAGTCAAGGTTCGCGTCCCGGCGGATGCCCTCCTTGATGAGCAGATTGTCCACCCGCTCCCGAAGATAGCGGTCATTGGGCAGAACGGAAGTAATGCTGTACTCAGACATATGAAATCTCCTTTAGTAATGGTCAGCTGGGCTTCGTTTAGGACCGGAAGCCCTCAACGAACCTGCTTCGCAGGCATGTCAGATCGTTGCGAATTCTGCCTGATGCAGAGTTCTTCGCTCAGTTTAACACAAGGGCTTGCAAAGCGACAGAATTTATATTAGAATATTTCAGTATTTATGGGCAAATCGAGGGGATGGGTTCATGACACATTCTCGCGTCATGATGCGCGCCCTGTGATATATATAACAGAAGCAAAGGAAAGCTTTGTTGATTTAGGAGGATTTTATGGTATCAGCTAGTGATTTCAGAAATGGTGTTACACTTGAGATCGACGGACAGGTTGTTCAGATCATCGAGTTCCAGCATGTAAAGCCGGGTAAGGGCGCAGCCTTCGTCAGAACCAAGCTGAAGAACGTGATCAACGGCGGTGTGACTGAGAAGACCTTCCGTCCCACTGAGAAGTTCCCGCCTGCACACATTGATCGTGTAGACATGCAGTATCTCTATGATGACGGCACAATGTACAACTTCATGAACAACGAGACCTTCGAGCAGATCGCCCTTTCTCACGATCAGATTCAGGATTCCATGAAGTTCGTGAAGGAGAACGAGACCGTTCGTGTGGATTCTTACCAGGGCAAGGTATTCTCTGTTGAGCCGCCTCTGAAGGTGACTCTCGAGGTTACCCACACTGAGCCGGGCGTAAAGGGCAACACCACAACCGGTGCCACAAAGCCGGCTACTGTTGAGACCGGTGCTGAGATTCAGGTTCCGCTGTTCGTAAACATCGGCGACAAGGTGATCATCTCCACTGAGAGCGGCGAGTACGTTTCCAGAGGATAATCGATCCGAAAGAATTGCATAGCTGCGGAGAAATCCGTTTTGAGAAGGTTTCCCGAACAGGGAAGCCTTTTTTATTGGAAGGAGACGAATTTGAAAACCATACAGAACATGATTACCGAGGCGGTACAGCAGGCCTTCCGCGAAGCGGGCTATGACGAGAGCCTGGGAAGAGTCAGCATTTCCAACCGGCCGGACCTCTGCGAATACCAGAGCAACGGCGCCATGGCAGGTGCCAAGCAGTACCATAAGAAGCCCATTGACATCGCAAACGAGGTGGTGGCGAAGCTGCAGGAGATGACTGTGGCGGGAACCCCGCTCTTTGCCAAGGCAGAGGCAGTGATGCCCGGCTTCATTAACCTGAGCATGAATCCGGCCTGCCTCACCGACTATCTGAACGGCATGAACCGGGAGGAGAACCTGGGACTGGACGGCGCCCTGGGCGGTGAGAAGATCATCATCGACTACGGCGGTGCCAATGTGGCGAAGCCTCTCCATGTGGGACACCTGCGCTCAGCCGTCATCGGCGAGTGCGTGAAGCGTCTGGCCCGGAAGATGGGCAATGAGGTGATCGGGGATGCGCATCTCGGCGACTGGGGTCTGCAGATGGGTCTCATCATCGCAGAGCTGGAGGACCGGGGACGCCTCGGCTCCGACTTCACCATTTCCGAGCTGGAGGAGATTTATCCGGCTGCCTCCAGCAAGGCGAAGGCCAAAAACGAGGCCGGTGAGCTTGTGAATCCGGAATTTGCGGAGCGGGCGCACCAGGCGACACTGAAGCTCCAGAGCGGCGATCCGGTTTACCGGAAGGTCTGGGAGCAGATCATGGCGGTCAGCATTGCGGATCTCAAGAAGAATTACGGCGCACTGAACGTGACCTTCGATCTCTGGAAGGGAGAGTCGGATGCCCAGCCCTATATCCCGGGCCTGATTCAGACCCTCATCGATAAGGGACTGGCCTATGAGTCCCAGGGCGCGCTGGTGGTGGACATCACAGAGCCCACAGATCCCAAGGAGCTGCCGCCCTGTATGGTGCGGAAGTCCGATGGTGCGGCACTCTATGCCACCTCGGATCTGGGCACCATTCTGGAGCGGGAGAAGCTCTACCAGCCTACACGCTACATCTATGTGGCCGACAGCCGTCAGGCCCTGCACTTCACGCAGTTCTTCCGGGTGGCCCGGAAGGCAGGCTTTGTGAAGCCGGAGACGAAGCTCGACTACATTGGCTTCGGTACCATGAATGGTAAGGACGGCAAGCCCTTCAAGACCCGTGAGGGCGGCGTGCTGCGTCTCGAGTGTCTGATCAAGGACACCAACGAGAAGATGCTGGAGCGGATCCGGGAATCCCGGGGCGAGGATATGTCGGAGGCTGAGGCACAGGAGAATGCCAGAATCATCGGTCTGGCGGCGCTGAAGTACGGCGATCTGTCCAACCAGGCCACCAAGGACTATATCTTTGACCTCGATAAGTTCACCTCCTTTGAGGGAAACACCGGCCCCTATATCCTCTATACCATCGTGCGTATCGGTTCTATCCTTCGGAAGTACGCGAAGGAGCAGGGCACAGAGATTGCGTCCATGGAGGACTATATCCACGCGCATGCCGGCGATTTCCGGATTCTGCCCATCGGAGAGAAGAGCGGTCACGAGCTGGAGACCCTGCTGGCGCGGTACCAGGATGAGCTGAAGGGCGCCTGGACGGAGCTGGCACCCCACAAGATCTGTACCTATATTTTCTCGCTGTCCAATGCCTTCAACTCCTTCTATCATGATGTGAAGATTCTGGCAGAGCCGGATCCGGAGAAGAAGGAGGGCTATCTTGCGCTCCTGATGCTCACCTGGCGCGTCCTCACCGAGTGCATTCATGTATTGGGCTTTGACGCACCTGAGCGCATGTAAGGAGAATATCTATGAAATATTTCATCGCAAGCGATATTCACGGCTCGGCTTACTGGTGCCGGAAAATGCTGGAGCGCTTTTCGGAGAGTGGCGCAGAGCGTCTGATTCTCCTGGGCGACATTTTGTACCACGGTCCCCGGAACGATCTGCCAAAGGACTATGCGCCGAAGGAGGTCATCGCCATGCTGAACCCCCTGAAGGACCGAATCTATGCGGTACGGGGCAACTGTGAGGCTGAGGTGGATCAGATGGTGCTGTCTTTCCCGGTGATGGCGGATTACGCGTTGCTGGCGCTGAACGGCCACACCATCTATGCGACCCACGGCCACATCTATAACGAGGAGAAGCTGCCGCCCATTTCCGCGGGAGACGTGCTGCTCCACGGCCATACCCATCTTTTGAAGGCAGAGAAGCTGGAGAAGGACGGCATTTCCTTCTATCATCTGAACCCGGGCTCCACCTCCATTCCCAAGGGCGGCAATCCGAATAGCTATGCCATCCTCGACGGAGATGACTATCGCGTCCTGGATTTTGAGGGTAATGTCGTCGCCGCCATCAAGCTGGGAGACTGAGCCGAAGACATTATCCGCCGTTGCTTTGTGAGAAATGTAAGTGTTTTCACAAATTCCTTGCATGTTCTCTGTGAAAGTGTTATATTGTCAATGGTTTAACAACCCAAACATTCAGCCGGAGTGAAAATTTTTTCCGACTGCGGACAACACACACAAAAGGAGAGTAGCAGCATGGCTAACAGAATTGTCTTAAACACAGTTTCCTATCATGGTAAGGGCGCCATTTCAGAGATCCCCGGCATCGCACAGAGAGAGGGCTTCAAGAAGGTTTTCGTATGCTCTGATCCGGATCTGGTGAAGTTCGGTGTCACCGGCAAGGTAACGGCACTTCTGGACGAGGCAGGCATTGCTTATACACTGTATTCTGATATCAAGCCGAATCCCACCATCGAGAACGTACAGAATGGTGTGAAGGCATTCCAGGAGGCCGGTGCTGATTCCATCATTACCATCGGCGGCGGTTCCTCCATGGATACCGCAAAGGCCATCGGCATCATCATCACCAATCCGGAGTTCGCAGATGTGCGTTCCCTGGAGGGCGTGGCACCCACCAAGAATCATGCGGTGAAGACCATTGCGGTTCCCACCACAGCCGGTACAGCCGCTGAGGTAACCATCAACTACGTTATCACTGACCCGGAGAAGGTGAGAAAGTTCGTCTGCGTAGATGAGCATGATATCCCGGCCTATGCGGTGATCGATCCGGAGATGATGTCCTCTATGCCGAAGGGCCTGACCGCTGCCACCGGTATGGATGCACTGACCCACGCCATTGAGGGCTATACCACAAAGGCAGCCTGGGAGCTCAGCGATATGTTCCATTATGAGGCCATCAAGCTGATTTCTCAGAACCTGCGGGCAGCTGTCAACAACGAGCCGGAGGGCCGTGAGGGTATGGCTCTCGGTCAGTACATCGCCGGCATGGGCTTCTCCAATGTAGGCCTCGGTATTGACCACGCGATGGCACATACCCTTTCTGCACACTATGACACACCGCACGGCGTTGCCTGCGCGATGTTCCTGCCGATCTCCATGGAGTTCAACAAGGAATACACCGGAGAGAGACTGCGTGAGGTTGCAAGAGCCATGGGCGTACAGGGCGTAGATGAGATGAGCCAGGAGGAGTATCGCCAGGCTGCCATCGATGCCGTAAAGAAGCTGTCCAAGGATGTTGGTATCCCGGAGACTCTGGACAAGATCAAGGAAGAGGAGCTGGATCAGCTGGCTACCGATGCCCTGAACGATGCTTGCTACCCGGGCAACCCGAGAGAGGCCACCAAGGAGCAGGTCATCGACATGTTCCGTCAGCTGATGGTAAAGTAAGCTTTATAAATCAAAAGAAAGTGCTTGCAATTCGGAGCGCCATAGAGTATAATTCATCATGTTGTTCTTGTAGCTTAATGGATAGAGCCCTGGCCTCCGACGCCAGTAGTGGCGGTTCGAATCCGCCCAGGAGCACACATGATGAAAGGGGAGTGGCTGATGCCGCTCCCCGTTTTTGTGGTCTCTAAACGGTATCTATGGTATTATAGGCACAGCGGAAAGGAGGAAAAGGGTGAATGGAAAAGCTGAATATTCCGGTTGGGGTTTCGGATTTTGAAGAAATTCGTAAAAATGGTTAAGAGCAGCCTTATGCTTTTAACAACGATGCTGCAGGGCTATTATGGAAAGCCTGTCATTCTTCTGATGGATGAGTATGATGTTCCTGTGGCAAAAGCGAACAACAACGGCTATTATGATGAAATGCTGGATGTCATGAAGGGCCTGATGCAGGCCTTAAAAGACAATCAGGCCCTTTGCTTTGCGGTGGTTACGGGCTGCCTGAAGATCGCAAAAGAGAGCATCTTTACGGGGACGAATAATTTTGTATCGGATACGATCACAAACTCTCGTTTAAACGAGTATTTTGGATTTGTACAAAGTGAGGTCGATCGGCTATTAAAGGATGCTGCCTTGACTGAGCAAGCTGAGAAGATCAAGAAATGGTATGATGGATACCATTTCGGTGACTTTGATGTTTACTGCCCGTGGGATGTCATGAATTACTTATTGGAGCTGCAACGCAATCCAAATGCCAAGCCGCTCAGCTACTGGAAGAATACCAGTGATAATGCCATCATCCGTTCCTTTATTGACTATGCGGGCGCTGCAATCACAAATAAACTGGAAACGCTGATGGCCGGTGGATGCATCGTTCAGCGTGTAGACGAAAACCTGACCTATGATTATCTGCATGCCTCAGAAGACAATCTCTGGAGTACGCTGTACTTGACAGGGTACTTGACGAAAGCGCGTGAAGGCGATTATGAGGGAGAACTGCCGGATGGCATGGCTGTTTTGAGGATTCCGAATGCAGAAATCAAAGAGATTTTTGAAACAACCGTTATCAAATGGTTCCATGACAGTACAAAGAAGTGGAATCGAAATGCTTTGTTTGAGGCGGTCTGGAAGGGCGACAGTGAGGGCATTGCAAAAGAGATGAATGCGCTGCTCCGGCGTACCATCAGCTATCATGACTATCGGGAAGACTTCTATCACGCTTTCCTTGCAGGCATTTTTGCGGGCGCCGGATATATGGTTGCCTCCAACAAGGAGCATGGAGAGGGACGAAGTGATGTCGTCGTTTGCGATTCTGTCAATGCCCGTGTTGCAATCTTTGAAGCAAAGTATACGAAGACACTGAAAAATCTGGAGAATGAATGCGATATGGCTTTGCAGCAAATCGATGATCGGATGTATGCAAAGGAGTATGAGGATGACTATGACCAGGTCCTTTGCTACGGTATTTCGTTTTTCAAGAAACGCTGCATGGTGAAAAGTAAGGTGTC
>CAVATZ010000024.1:0-28169 GCA_963591655.1 Clostridiales bacterium | reverse complement strand
AAAGAATCTTCAGGGTCTGTGTATTATTCGATCTTTGATTTTCAAGGTTCTTTGTGCTCGCCGTTTTAGCGTCAACTCATTTACTCTATCAAGTATTTGATGTTTTGTCAAGCACTTTTTCAATTTTTTATCGCCGCTAAATTTCAACGGCGACGAGAAAGAACTATATCACATAGCTTTTCTTTTGTCAATCAGCTTTTTTCAAAGCTGAAACGGAGAAAGAGGGATTTGAACCCTCGCGCCGGTTTAACCCGACCTACACCCTTAGCAGGGGCGCCTCTTCGGCCTCTTGAGTATTTCTCCACTTACTTCTTTAATCCCTGCCAAGAGGGAATCATTAAAATAGGCACCCTCGAAGGATGCCTATACATAGTAGCAATCTTTTCACAGACTGTCAAGCATTTCTTTTACTTTTCTGTGTTTTCCGTTTCCCCGGTGCCGCCTTCATTATCCTCTGCATCCTGAGCAGATTCCCGCACCTTGGCGATGGAAGCGATACTGGTGTCCTGATCCAGGCTCATAAACTTCACGCCGGATGTACTGCGGCCGGTGACACTGACATCGGAAAGACTCATCCGGATCACGATGCCTGCCGTGGTGATGAGCATGAGCTCCCTGTCTCTGGTGCAGAGCTTAAAGCCCACCAGCTGCTGCCCGGTCTTCTCGGTGAAGCGGTAGCAGTGCAGACCCTTGCCGCCGCGGTTCTGTACATTGAACTCAGATACCGCCGTCAGCTTGCCGTAGCCCTTTTCGGATACCACAAGAAGATACTCTCCCTGGGAAAGCTTCTGCATGCCGATCAGCTCATCATTTTCATCCACCCGCATGCCACGTACGCCCATCGCAGAGCGGCCGGTGATGCGGATATCCTTTTCATTGAAGCGGATGGCCATACCATTCCGGGTGCCCAGCATGATCTCCTCGTTGGGATCCACCAGCTTGGCCTCAATGAGCTGGTCTCCGTCCTTCAGGGTCATGGCAATGAGACCGTTCTTCCGCACGTTGGCGTACTGGGAGATCGGTGTCTTCTTCACCATGCCGGACTTAGTGGCCAATACCAGATACTGATCCGTATTGAAGTCCCGAAGACAGAAGGAGGCACTGACATGCTCTCCCGCCTGGAGCTGCAACAGGTTCACCATCGCGGTACCGCGGCTGGTTCTGGAGGCCTCCGGAATTTCGTAGCCCTTGATGCGGAAGCAGCGTCCCAGGTTGGTAAAGAACATAATATAGTGATGGTTTGTGGTCATGAAGAGATCCTCGATATTGTCGTTATCGATGGTCTGCATGCCCTTAATGCCCTTGCCGCCCCGGTTCTGCTGCTTGAAGTTTTCCGGAGACATGCGCTTGATGTAGCCGAGTCGGGTGGCGGCAATCACCACATCGTCATCGGCAATGAGGTCCTCATCGTCCATATCGTCATCATGAGAAAGCACGGTTCTGCGGTCATCCCCGTATTTATCGGCAATGACGTCCAGCTCCTCTCGGATCACCGCCAGCAGCTTCTTCGGATCTCCCAGGATTTCCTGATAGTAGGCGATCTTCTTCTGCAGATCCTCATACTCCGCCTGCAGTCTGCCTCTTTCCAGACCGGTCAGGGCACGGAGACGCATGTCCACGATGGCCTGGGCCTGGGCTTCACTGAACTGGAAGCGGGCGATAAGGTTGGTCTTCGCCTCTTCCACATTGGCAGCCGCCCGGATGATCTGTACGATTTCATCGATATGATCCAGCGCCTTCAGTAGTCCTTCCAGGATATGGGCGCGCTCCTGGCATTTGTTGAGGTCATACCGGGTTCTCCGGGTGACGACATTGACCTGATGTTTCAGGAACTCCTCCAGCATCTGCTGCAGGTTCAGCACCTTGGGCTCGCCGTTCACGATGCAGAGCATGTTCACACCGAAGGTATCCTGCAGCTGGGTATGCTTATAGAGCTGGTTCAGAATCACATTGGGATTCACATCCTTCCGGAGCTCGATGTTGATCTTCGCATTGGAGCCCTTGCCGGCGGCATCGTTGATATAGGTAATGCCGTCGATCTTCTTCTCCTTCACCAAGTCGGCAACCTTCTCAATCACGCGGGAACGATACACCAGATAGGGCAGCTCCTTCACCACGATGCGGTGCTTGCCGTTCTGCATAGGCTCGATTTCGCATACCGCCCGCATCTTCACCTTGCCGCGGCCGGTGCGATAGGCCTCCTCGATGCCTCTTCTGCCGAGAATCTGGGCGCCTGTGGGGAAATCCGGCCCCTGAATAATGCTGAGAAGCTCCTCCATGGTGGTTTCCCGGTCCTCTATGCGGTTTTCAATGATGCGGTCCACGGCCTTCACTACCTCACGAAGGTTGTGGGGCGGGATATTGGTGGCCATGCCGACGGCAATGCCGGTGGCGCCGTTCACCAGAAGATTCGGGAAGCGAGCCGGCAGCACGGTGGGCTCATCGTACTCGTTGGAGAAGTTGGGCTGAAAATCCACGGTATCCTTGTTGATGCCGTTCAGCATCTCCGCTGCAAGCCGGGACATCTTCGCCTCAGTATATCGCATGGCTGCCGGTGAGTCGCCGTCCTCCGAACCGAAATTTCCCTGCTTGTCGATGAGCACATGCCGCATAGACCAGGGCTGTCCCATGTACACCAGCGCACCGTAAATTGAGGAATCGCCGTGGGGATGGTATTTACCCATGGTCTCGCCTACGATGGTGGCACACTTCTTCGTTTTTTTATCCGGCGTTACGCCGAGAGACTGGAGGGCAAAGAGAACCCTTCTCTGTACAGGCTTCAGTCCGTCCCGGACATCCGGAATGGCTCTGGAAACGATGACGCTCATGGCATAGTCAATATAGGACTTCTCCATGGTCTTCTTCAGATCCACATCCTGTACCTTATCAAAAATATTCGGCTCCAAGCTGAACCTCCTTCAAAATTCCTTATACATCCAGATTCGTCACATACTTCGCATTGAGCTCGATAAACTCACGTCTCGGCTCTACCTGATCTCCCATCAGGGTGGTAAAGGTCACATCCAGCTCTGCCTTATCGTCCTCTGCCATATTGACCCGGAGCAGCACTCTGGTTTCCGGATCCATGGTGGTCTCCGCCAGCTCCTCCGTGTCCATCTCACCGAGACCCTTGAAGCGGGAAACGTCTGCTCCCTCTGCACCGATGTTTCTGAGGATATCCTGATACTCCTCGTCAGAGTAGGCATAGTAATGCTTCTTGCCCTTCGTGATATTAAAGAGAGGCGGCTGTGCCAGATACACATGTCCCTGCTTGATCAGCTCCGGCATGAAGTTATAGATAAAGGTCAGCATCAGGGTGGCAATGTGGGCACCGTCCACATCCGCATCCGTCATGATGATGATCTTGTTGTAGCGAAGCTTCGAAATGTCGAAGTCCTCATTGATGCCGGTACCGAAGGCCGTGATCATGCCCTTGATCTCCTCGTTGGCATAGATCCGGTCCAGCCGGGCCTTCTGTACATTCAGCACCTTGCCGCGAAGCGGAAGCACCGCCTGGGTATTCACATTTCGTCCGTCCTTTGCCGGTCCCAGGGCAGAATCTCCCTCTACGATGAAGATCTCGCATTCCTGGGGATCCCGGCTGTTGCAGTCCACCAGCTTGCCGGGAAGGCCTACGCCCTCCAGTGCGGACTTTCTGCGGGTCAGATCCCGCGCTCTTCTGGCGGCTGCCCTGGCCCGCTGGGCCAGTATGGATTTTTCACACATAACCTTCGCCACCGAGGGGTTCTGCTCCAGGAAATAGGTAAGCTGCTCGGAAACGATGCCCTGCACCGCAGTCTGGGCCTCGGAGGTCCCCAGCTTCTGCTTCGTCTGTCCCTCGAACTGGGGATCCTCAATTTTCACCGAGATAATGCAGGTGAGGCCCTCACGAATGTCCTCGCCGGAGAGATTGGGCTCCGAATCCTTCAGCAGCTTATGCTGCCGGGCATAGTCGTTGAAGGTTTTGGTCAGTGCATTTTTAAAACCGGTAAGGTGGGTACCGCCCTCCGGGGTATTGATGTTATTGACGAAGGTATAGATATTCTCCGTATAGGAATCGTTGTGCTGCATGGCAACCTCAACGAAGATCTTCTCCCGCTCGCCCTCACAGTAGATCACATCGGGATACAGCGCCTCCTTGCCCTTGTTCAGGTAGGTAACAAATTCCTTGATACCGCCCTCGTAGTGGAAGGTCTTCTCCTGGGCGATTTCCTCCCGGGTATCCTTCAGCACGATTTTCAAGGCCTTCGTCAGGAAGGCAGTCTCCCGAAGACGTACCTTCAGGGTGTCATAATCGTAAACCGTCTCCTCGAAGATCTCCGGATCCGGCAGGAAGGATACTGTGGTCCCGTGCTTATCCTGCGGGCACTCGCCCACAACGGTCATGGGCTTCACCACCTTGCCCCGGGCAAAGGCCATGCTGTATTCCTTGCCGTCCTTGAATACTGAAACCGTCAGCCACTCTGACAGAGCATTCACCACAGAGGCACCGACACCGTGAAGGCCGCCGGATACCTTGTAGCCGGCGCCGCCGAACTTGCCGCCGGCATGAAGCACCGTAAATACCACTTCCAGCGCCGGCTTCCCCGCCTTTTTCTGGATGTCCACGGGAATGCCTCTTCCGTCATCCTCCACGGTAATGGAATTGTCCGGGTTGATGGTGACAGTGATGGCATCACAAAAGCCGGCCAGGGCCTCATCCACGGAATTGTCTACGATCTCGTAAACCAGGTGATGCAGTCCCCGGATAGAGGTGGAGCCGATATACATACCGGGTCTCTTGCGCACTGCCTCCAGACCCTCGAGAATCTGAATCTGATCCGCGCCGTAGTCCTCGGAGCCCTTCATCAGCTCCCGCTCCCGCTGCAGATCTTCATTTTCGTTATGTTCAATTGCCACTCTGCTTTCCTCCTGTCATCTAATACTTGTCTCTTCCACCCGCTGTACGGTTCCCTGTACTACCCGGAACAACTCATCGATATGGAAACGGTTGGACACAAAGTCGTCCAGCCCGGTGCAGGTAATGATATTCTGCGTCTGATCCAGCATTTCCAGAAGATAGGTCTGCCGCTTCGAATCCAGCTCGGAAAGCACGTCGTCCAGCAGCAGAATCGGCTGGTCATGGATCAGTTTTTTTACAATTTCAATTTCCGACAGCTTCAGGGCAAGGGCTGCCGTCCTTTGCTGTCCCTGGGAACCGAATTTCCGGATATCCTGCTCATTGACAGAAAAACGGATGTCATCCTTATGGGGTCCCGCCAGGGTGACACGCTGCCGAAGCTCCGACTCCCGCAGCCGCTTCAGAGCATCCGAAAAGTTTTCCGGTGCCGTGTGCCTCTCGTAGGAAATCCGAAGCTGCTCTCTGCCTCCCGTCAGCCGCTCATGAATGGGGGCGATGATCTCTCCCAGCTCGTCAATGAAGGCGGCCCGGATCTCCATGAGCTTCGTTCCGTACTTCACCAGCTCCTCATCCCAGACGGACAGTGTATCCTGCAGCTGCGGCCGCACCGCAATGTCCTTCAGCAGCTTATTCCGCTGATTCAGGGTACGATTGTAACGGCTCAGATTATAAAGATACACCTTGTCCAGCTGACAGAGCTCCATATCCAGAAAGCGCCGCCGCAGTGCCGGCCCCTCCTTGATTAGGCCCAGATCCTCCGGCGAAAAACATACCACATTCACCAGCCCGAAAAGCTCCGAGGCTCTGCGGATGGGCAGCTCGTCAATGGCGATGCCCTTGGAACGGTTCTTCTTAAGATGCATGTCAATGCGGGAGGGCACACCTCGCCGCCGCACGTTCATCTTAATGTGTGCCTCCTCCGTGCCGAAGCGGATCAGATCCCTGTCCTGACTCATGCGGTAGGACTTGGAGGTGCTCGCCATAAATATAGCCTCCAGAAGGTTGCTTTTTCCCTGGGCATTGTCACCAAAAAAAATGTTCGTTCCGGGACTCAGTTTAAGACGCAGTGTCTCATAGTTCCGATAATCCCGAAGCTCAATGGATTCGACGATCATAAATCGTTATAACGTCCGGTTATATTGAATCCGGATTGAAGTTCACCGGCAGGATCATGTAGGTGTAGCTTCGTTCGTCATCCCGGATAAACATGGGAGAACGCGGGATAGACAGATAGATGCTGACCTCCTCATCCTCGATATTCCGGAGCGCATCCACCAGGAATTTCGGATTGAAACCGATCATCAGATCATTTCCGGTTTTCTGGATCTTCACCTCCGCATCCATCCGACCCAGATCCGTATTAATCTTCAGGCCGAGAACATTGTCCTCAATTTTCAGCACCAGCGGCTGCTTGTCATTATCCCGTACAAAAATGGTAGAACGTTCAATGCTCTCCATCAGCTGCTTTCGGTTCACGATCAGCTTGGTCTCGTAATCCTCGGAAACCATCTGGGCAACATGAAAATATTCGCCGTCGATCAATCTGGTTACCACTGTTGTGTTGCTGAACTCAAACAATATATGATTTTTTGAGAAATAAATTGTTACTTCATCATAAATGCCGCCGGTGAGAATTTTCGAAATTTCATTCAGCGCCTTTCCCGGAACAATGGCCTTCTGCGGTTCGTAGCTGTCATTCAGCTTGCTTTTCCGGATGGAAACCCGGTGTCCGTCCAGAGAAGTGATGGTGAAAATGTCGTCATTTACCTCAAAAAGCTCACCGGTCATCTTGATATTTCCGTCATTGGAAGCGATGGAAAAAATGGTCTGACTGATGAGGGTCCGCAGCGTCAGCTGGGAAAGGGAAATGGAATGACTTCTGTCAATCTTCGGAAGTGCTGTGAACTCATCGGCTTCCTTTCCCTGAATTTTGAAAACGGAATTTTCACAGGTGATGGTTGTGGTATTGTATTCGTTTGTTTCGATTGTGACCTGTATTTTGTTGTCCTGGGGCAGTCTACGGATGATCTCTGAAAATAGTTTGGCATCCAAAGCAATTTTACCCGGTTCGAGAATTGTGCCGGCGCACTCAGTTTCGATACCAAACTCATTGTCATTGGCCACCAGTCGAATGGCGCCGTTGGAAGCATCCAATAAAATGCATTCCATAATGGGTGTTGTTGATTTGGCCGGAACGGCCTTGGCTGCGATATTGATGCTCTGGATCAGATCATTTTTGTTGAATTGCAGTTTCATGGGATGAGCCCGTCTCCTTTTTTCTTTTTGACTTCTTATTGTTTTCTTAGTAGTGGTAATAGGCCTTGTGGAAATGTGAAAATGTGCCGCAAAGCCGCATAAATGCTGAAAAAATCACCGCGGATAAGTATGTTCAGACACCCTTGACAGAGGGTTGATAACTGAATGTCATTATGGTGATATCTTTTTCTTCAGCGTATCAATTGTGGATTTCAATTGTTCGTTTGTGCGTAATTCTGTGGATATCTTGTCGTGCCCATGCATAATCGTGGTATGGTCACGGCCGCCCAGCAGGTCGCCCACTGTCTTCAGCGGTGCATCCGTCATTTCCCGGCAGAGATACATGGCAATCTGACGGGGGAAGCTGATCTCCTTATTTTTCCGCTGGGAAGCCAGCTCGATGGTGGTGAGGCCGTAGTGCTCCGCCACGGTGGTGATGATCAGCTGCGGTGTCACCTCCTTGGGTCCTTCCGAGGTAATGTGATCCCGCAGCAGATCCTCCGCCAGCTCTAGGGTAATGGTCTTTTTTTCCAGGCGGGACATGGCCACGATCTTGGTCAGTGCGCCCTCCAGCTCCCGGACATTGGATTTAATGTTGGTGGCGATATACTTAATGACCTCGTTGTCAATGTTGAAGCCCTCTAGCTCCTCTTTTTTCCGGAGAATGGCCATTCGGGTTTCGTAATCCGGCATCTGAATGTCCACGATGAGGCCCACCTCGAACCGGGAACGCAGACGATCCGCCAGGTTGTCAATGTCCTTCGGCGGTTTATCCGATGCAATCACGATCTGACGTTTGTTTTCATAGAGGGTGTTGAAGGTATGGAAGAATTCCTCCTGCGTACCTTCCTTTCCTACGATGAACTGGATATCATCGATGAGCAGTACGTCCAGCTCCCGGTATTTCTGACGGAATTCCGCGGGAGAGAGGTTGTTTTTGTTGCGGATGGAATCCACGAACTCATTGATGAAGGTCTCCGAGGTGACATAACGGATCTTCGCTTCCGGGTTGTTTCTTAATATAAAGTGCGCAATGGAATGCATCAGGTGCGTTTTGCCCAGTCCCGCGCCGCCGTAGATATAGAGCGGATTGTAGAGCTCGCCCGGAGACTCGGCCACAGCCAGGGATGCGGCATGGGCCAGATTGTTGGAGGAACCCACCACGAAGGTATCGAAGGTATAGCGGGGATTCAGGTTGGCATTGAGCAGGGCCTTGGTAAAGTCAACCCGGCTCGCGGCATTGCCGTTCCGCTGGTTGACCAGCGCCTCGGCTTCCTCCTCTACCATGAAGCGAACCTCCACGGGAATGCCGGTTACCTCTTCAATGGATACCTTCAAAAATAAAAGATATTTTTTTTGAAGAATTTTGATATAGCCGTCTTCCGGTACCAGGACGATGAGTTCATCGCCCATGAGGGCATAGGGCTGCAGCGGCATGAGCCAGGTACTGAAGGAGACCTTCATGATGTCGTGCTCTTCCTTCATGAGATTGAGAATATCATGCCATTTTTCTTTTATGGTTTCGAAATTAGTCATCGATTGCTCCGTTGTGAGACAGAATCATCCCATTTTTGTTCATTATAGTGACATCAGTTTACTCCATTGTGGATAGATTTTCAAGATGATCTGTGGATAAGTGTGGATGAAATGTAGAAAAATGGGTAGAAAACCGCATAGATCGGCGGTTTTGGGGTATGCACAAAGTCACTTATCCACATTTTATCAACAATTTGTGGAAAACTATCTGTACTGTGGATAAGTGGATAAAAAAGTGGATAAGATTTTGGTTGACGGAAGGTAGGGTTTTCTATATAATAACTACCGATGTTTACCCAAAAATATGTCGTGTTAACATAAATCAGGAAAGGGAGGTGTCAGTTATGCATAAGGGAAAGATGACTTTTCAGCCGAAGACAAGACAGAGAGCTAAGGTTCATGGCTTCAGAGCTAGAATGGCTACTGCAGGCGGAAGAAAGGTACTGGCTGCCAGAAGAGCAAAGGGCAGAGCTTCATTATCTGCTTAATCTGGGCCTGTAGAACAATTTACACTACGAAAGTTCAAGACCGCTTGCAAAAGCGGTCTTTCTTTAACTTTGGAGATATTTCATGAAACGATTTCCATCTGTCAGAAAAAACAGTGAGTTTCAGCGGGCTTACAAGCAGGGAAAATCACTGGCCAATGCCTTTCTCGTGATGTATGTGGCAGAGAACGGACTGGAATACAATCGTCTGGGGGTTTCCTGCTCGAAGAAGATCGGAAATTCCGTCGTCCGCCATACCATGGCGAGAAAGCTGCGTGAAATCTTCAGATTAAACAAACAAGCTTCAGTAACTGGGTCAGACATCATTCTTGTAGTCCGCCAGCGTGCGGCCTATGCAACCTATCAAGAGCTTGAGAAGGCTTATCTCGAGCTGTGCGGCAGGCATCATAAAAAAAGTGAATTGAAGCGGAAGGTCCCGGAATCTACGGAAAGCTGATTTTTAAAGCATCAAAGAGAATCACTATATAAATAGGAAGAAAGTCATTTCAAAATTGTGAAATTCAGAGTGAGGAAGAAGCATGGCAGGACTCGAAATTTTGCTGATCCGGTTTTATCAGAAGTATCTTTCACCTCTGAAGGGGCATTCCTGCTGTAAGTATACACCGACATGCTCTCAATACGCCCTTGAGGCAATCAAAAAGTACGGCTGTATAAAAGGTACATTGTTGGCAGGATGGAGGATACTGCGGTGCAATCCATTCTCCAAAGGCGGATATGATCCTGTTCCCTAATATGGAGGGTTAACCTTGAATTACTTATCATTTGTTATTCTGACGAAGAACACGTCGAACATCCCCATCTTCGGACCGATCTGGAATCTGATCGTGAACATTCTGGGCTGGGTGATGAATGCAATCTATCTATTGCTGGATAAGGTAGGCATTCCGAATATCGGTCTGGCCATCATCCTTTTCACCTTGGTTACGAGAATCATCATCTTCCCCACTTCCCTGAAGCAGCAGAAGTCTTCACGGATGATGCAGATGATGCAGCCGGAAATCAAGGCGATTCAGAAAAAGTATGAGAACAAGACGGACAATGCGTCCATGATGGCACAGCAGGCGGAGATGAAGGCTCTGTACGAGAAGTACGGCACTTCCATGACCTCCGGCTGTCTGCCTCTGCTTCTGCAGATGCCCATCATTTTCGCACTGTACCGTATTATCATGAATATCCCGGCCTATGTTCCTTCTGTAAAGGCCATTTATGAGAACGTACTGACCGCCATCGGCGGCGCAGATGCGGCAGAAAAGCTGGTGGAATTCGGTACCAACAATGCCATGACCACGACTCTGAAGCAGCTTCACAATCTGGGCATGGATGATACAGCAAAGTATGGTGCGGAGCAGGTTTCCAACTTCATCATTGACTTCCTGTACAAGCTGAATCCCACCCAGTGGGCAGATCTGGGAAGCAGCTTCTCCGGTGCCTCTGATGTGATTTCCGCTGCAGCAGCAAAGTCTGCAGAGATCAACAGCTTCCTGGGTCTGAACCTTTCAACAGCACCCTCAGCCTACGGCCTGACACCGAACCGCTACTGGCTGATCCCGATTCTGGCCGGTATTGCACAGTATGCTTCTACTGTCATCATGCAGAAGCAGCAGGCACCCATGGCAGACGGCAATGATCAGTCCGCACAGATGATGAAGAGCATGAACATCATGATGCCGCTGATGTCTGTATGGTTCTGTTACCAGTTCGCAGCCGGTATCGGTCTGTACTGGATCGCTTCTTCTGTATTTATGCTTCTGCAGCAGCTGCTGCTGAATGCCATCTTCAGTAAGAAGTCCAATGAGGAGATTCTGAAGGAGGCCATGGAAAAGGCCAATGCCAAGAGAGAGAAGAAGGGACTGCCGCCCATCGATGAGAAATCTGTAGAGAAGCGCATTCAGAATATGAAGTCCCAGGAGGATCGTTCCGAGCAGAACCGGATGGAGGTCATCGCGCGGCAGAGTGCCAAGACCAAGGAATCCACGGAGTACTACAATAAGAATGCGAAGCCGGGTTCTCTGGCAAGCAAGGCAAATATGGTTCAGCTCTACAACGAGAAGAACGAAAAGAAGAACAAATAAACGCTGTATTTGAGCTTTGGAGGCAAAAATATGGATAAAATCAGAGTTTCCGCGAAAACAAAGGAAGAGGCGATTACCAAAGCAGCGATCCAGCTGAGCACCACCTCTGACAGATTGGGCTACAATGTCCTGGTGCAGGGCTCAAACGGTCTTTTCGGCATCGGTGCCAAGCCCTGGATTCTGGAAGCCTTTGTGAAGGAAGAAATCGAGAAGCCGGCAGAAGCGGCTGTGGAGACACAGCCGGTGAGCGAAGAGAAGGCTGCGGCACCTGAGGCGGAAGAAAAGGAAGCTGAGGAAAAGCCCGCAGAGGCAGCTCCGGCAGAAGAGCCTGCTGCAAGGACCGAGACTGAGCAGGCTGTTCCTGCACCTCGGGAGGAAAGAAAGAGCTTCCGGGGAAGAAGAGACGAGAACAGAGCACCGAGAAAGAGAAACGAGCGCTTTGATCGGGAAAACAGAAGACACAGCCGCGGCGGTTATGAGGAAGCACCGCAGCCGGAAAAGAAGCATGAGATTAAGCCTGTTTCTCAGGAAGAGGCTGAGGCTGCCACGGAGAAGGCCATGTCCTTCATTTCCTCTGTCCTGAGCGGCATGGGCATGGAGGTGAACACAGAGTCCTCCTTTGATCATACCAGCAATGAGCTGCAGATCAACCTGACAGGACCGGATATGGGACTTCTGATCGGTAAGCGGGGACAGACCCTGGATTCTCTTCAGTATCTCACCTCTCTGGTGGTCAATCGTGAGCACAAGGAGGAGTATATCCGCATCAAGCTGGATACGGAGGATTACCGGAAGAGAAGAGAGCAGACCCTTCGGAATCTGGCCAGAAATATCGCCTATAAGGTGAAGAGAAATCGGAAGCCTGTATCTCTGGAGCCGATGAATCCCTATGAGCGCCGTATTATCCACGCTGCGCTGCAGGGGGACCGCTATGTGACCACAAAGTCGGAGGGAGAAGAGCCCTTCCGTCACATCATCATCTATCTGAAGAGAGACAGAGAAAACAGATCAGAAAAGTAAAAGAGAGCTCGAATGGGATTTCCCATTCGGGCTTTTTCGGAAAGAAAGGAAAGACCGAATTATGGCAGATACGATATGCGCATTGGCCACTGCTGCGGTGGAAGCCGGCATTGGCATCATAAGACTGAGCGGTGACAATGCGGTGGAGCTGGTGTCCTCCTTTGTGCGCACAAAGGGCGGAAAACCGCTGAACATTCAGGAAAGTCACAGGGTAAAATACGGCTTTGTCTGCGATGGAGAGCAGGTGGTGGATGAGGTACTGGTGCTGACCATGCGGGGACCTCGTTCCTATACCGGTGAGGATACGGTGGAAATTGACTGTCATGGCGGTATTCTGATGCTGCGGAAGATACTGGAAATCTGCGTGAAAAACGGTGCCAGACCGGCGGAGCCCGGAGAATTTACCAAGCGGGCCTTTTTAAACGGCAGGATTGATCTGGCAGAGGCTGAGGCGGTATCAGAGCTGATTTCTGCCAGAAGTGAGGATGGCCTGAAGGCATCTATGGCACAGCTGCGGGGCTCGGTTTCCGAGAAAATCAGAGAATTCCGCGGTATTCTGCTGGAGGATGATGCCTATATCGAGGCGGCGCTGGATGATCCGGAGCATATCAGCCTGGCGGGCTTCACGGATAGACTTCAGGAGGATGTAAAAAAAGTACAAACTGGTGTGCGGAAATTACTGGATACGGCCGAGGACGGACGAATTCTGCGGGAGGGTGTGCGGACGGTGATCCTGGGCAAGCCCAATGCGGGCAAGTCATCCCTTTTGAATGCGCTGATCGGTGAGGACCGGGCCATCGTAACCAGTGTTGCGGGAACCACGAGAGACACCCTGGAGGAGCAGATTCAGCTGCGGGGCGTGAGCCTGCTGCTGGTGGATACGGCGGGGATTCGGGAAACCGAGGATATCGTAGAGAAAATCGGCGTGGAGAGGGCAATGCAGGCGGCGGAAGGTGCTGATCTGATCCTCTATGTGGTGGATGCTTCGGAACCTTTGAATGCGGATGATGTCAGAATTATGGAATTTATCCGGGGGAAGAAGGCCATCGTACTGCTCAACAAGACGGATCTTCCGCCGGCCGTCACACAGCAGCTGCTGGAGGAGAGAACCGGACAGCCGGTGCTGCCGGTTTCCATGAAAAAGCAGGAGGGCCTGGAGGCTCTGTCCGATCTGGTGCAGAGGCTTTTTGAGCATCAGGAGATCCGTATGAATGCCGAGGTGATCATCACCAGTGCAAGGCATGCAGCACTTCTCCGGAATGCAGAGCAGGCGCTCCGTGAGGTGCTTCGCTCCATTGAAATGGGTTTGCCGGAGGATTTCTTTACCATTGATCTGATGCGGGCTTATACGGAGCTTGGCTATATTCTCGGGGAAGAGGTTTCCGAGGACCTGGTGAATGAGATTTTCAGTAAATTCTGTATGGGAAAGTAAGGGAGATAGGAAATGGCAAAATTTGTAGAAGAAAGCTACGATGTGGTGGTGGTTGGTGCCGGTCATGCAGGCTGTGAGGCGGCGCTAGCCTGTGCCAGATTGGGACTCAATACCATGGTCTTCACCGTCAGCGTGGACAGCATTGCTTTGATGCCCTGCAATCCCAATATCGGCGGCACCTCCAAGGGACATCTGGTGCGGGAGCTGGATGCACTGGGCGGTGAGATGGGCAAGAATATTGACAAAACCTTCATCCAGTCCAGGATGCTGAATAAGTCCAAGGGACCGGCGGTGCATTCTCTCCGGGCTCAGGCGGATAAGCAGGCCTATACCAGAGAAATGCGCATCACCATGGAAAACCAGGAGAATCTGCACATTCGTCAGGCGGAGGTGGCAGAGCTTCTGACGGAGGAACTGCCGGAGGGACGAAAGAAAATCACCGGCGTGCGGACGGCATCCGGTGCTCTTTATCATGCCCGGGCAGTGGTGCTCTGTACCGGTGTTTATCTGAACTCCCGCTGCATCTTCGGCGATGTTTCGGAATATACGGGTCCCAATGGGCTGCGGCGGGCCACACAGCTGACGGATTCTCTGCTGGCGCAGGGCGTGCGGATGCTGCGCTTCAAGACCGGCACCCCGGCTCGGGTGGACAGAAGATCCCTGGATTTCTCCCAGATGGAGGTACAGAAGGGAGATGTGCCGGTGATTCCCTTCTCCTTCTCCACGAAATTTGAGGAGGTGCAGAAGGAGCAGGTGGACTGCTACCTGGTGTATACCAATGAGAAGACCCATGAAATCATTCGGGAGAATATAGACCGTTCGCCCATGTATAACGGCAGCATCAAGGGCACCGGTCCCCGGTATTGTCCTTCCATTGAAGACAAGGTCATGAAGTTTCCGGACAAGAACCGGCATCAGATCTTCGTGGAACCGGAGGGAGCATATACCAACGAGATGTATCTTTCCGGCATGTCCTCCTCTCTGCCGGAGGATGTACAGTATGAGATGTACCGCAGCATGAAGGGCTTTGAAAACGTGCGGATCGTCAGAAATGCTTATGCCATTGAATACGACTGCATCGATTCCACACAGCTTCGCAGCAGCCTGGAATTCAAGAACATAGACGGTCTCTTTTCCGGCGGACAGTTCAACGGCTCCAGCGGCTATGAGGAGGCTGCGGTACAGGGACTGATGGCAGGCATCAACGCGGCCATGAAATGCCTGGGCAGAGAGCCGGTGGTACTGGATCGTTCTCAGGCCTATATCGGTGTGCTGATTGATGATCTGGTGACGAAGGAGAGCTTTGAACCTTATCGCATGATGACCAGCCGGGCCGAGTATCGTCTGCTGCTGCGGCAGGACAATGCGGATCTGCGGCTCCGGGAAATCGGCCATCAGATAGGTCTGGTTTCTGATGCGGAGTGGCAGGAAACGGAAGAAAAGCAGAGACTGATCCGGGAAGAGACAGAGAGACTCCGGAATTGCTTCGTGGGTGCCACAGAGGAATGCAATGCTTTCCTGACGGCGCATGGATCCTCAGCGCTTCAGTCCGGTGCTTCGCTGGCAGAGCTCTGCCGGAGACCGGAGCTGGATTATGAGATGCTGGCACCTCTGGATCCCAAACGGCCGAAGCTTCCTTACGCGGTACGTGAGGAGGTTGGCATAGAAATCAAGTACGAGGGCTACATTCAGCGTCAGCTGCAGCAGGTTGCAAGCTTCAAAAAGATGGAAGGAAAGCGACTTCCGGCGGATATGGATTACGAGCAGGTAAAGAACCTGCGGCTGGAGGCCCGGCAGAAACTGAGCCGTATTCGACCGGACAATATCGGTATGGCCAGCCGTATCAGCGGCGTAAGCCCGGCAGATATCAGTGTACTTTTGGTGTATCTGGAGCAGCATAGAGGATAAAGCACTTTTCATTTTCGGGAATACTGTGTAGAATAGGGTGTCAGATGTTTCACGTGAAACATCTGACACCCTATTCTATTATGAGAAGAATAACGAGGAGAATTATGACAGAAAGCTTTGAAAAGCAGCTGCTGCGGGAAACGGCGGCATTGCCCTTTGCCCTTAACGGACAGCAGGTTGAGCAGTTATTCCGGTACTATGAGCTGCTGGTGGAGAAGAACAAGGTGATGAATCTGACTGCCATCACAGAGGAGTCAGAGGTGGTTACCAAGCATTTTACGGACAGTCTGAGCATCATCAAGGCACGCACAGCGGAGGACAAAGTGGTTTTCGCCGAGACTGCGGGAAAGTCCTTGATTGACATCGGCACCGGTGCCGGCTTTCCGGGACTGGTATTGAAGATTGCTTTTCCGGATCTGGCTGTGACCCTCAGCGATTCCTTGATGAAACGTCTGCATTTCCTGGATGAGGTGATTGCGGAGCTGGGACTGAAGGACATCCGTACGCTGCATGGTCGGGCAGAGGATCTGGGAAGAGATAAGAACTGGCGCGGGCAGTTCGATTTTGCGGTATCCCGTGCCGTTGCCAATATGGCGGTGCTTTCGGAATATGATCTTCCATTTGTGAAGAAGGGCGGTTATTTCCTGGCCATGAAGGCAGGAAGTGTGGAAGAGGAGGTGAAGGGCGCAGAAAAGGCTATCGGAATTCTGGGCGGAAAGACAGAAAATACAGCGCACTTCCATCTGCCGGAAACGGATATTGAGCGCAGCATCGTGGTGGTGCGGAAGTGTCTGGAAACCCCGGGAAAGTATCCCCGGAAGGCAGGAACGCCCACAAAGAGCCCGTTATCCTAGGTGTGCCTCGCAGAGGCGGGATTCCCTAGGATGCCTTAGCGGCGAGCGTATCAAAGGCTTTGCAGTGCGCAAAGCCGACTTATTAACAGAGGAACGAAGAATGAGAAATTCAAATAAAATGCTCGGCAACCTTCTTTTGCTCATCACAGCGGTGGTATGGGGCTTTGCCTTTGTGGCCCAGAGCGTGGCCATGGATTCGGTGGGACCCTGGACCTTTGTGTTTTCCCGCTTTATCATCGGCGGCATCGTACTGATTCCGGTGACCAAATTCAGCCAGAGGATTTATCGGGATTCCGATCCGAAAGCAGGAAAAGAAAAGAAAAAGCCCCAGGTTTTTGGCGGTATGTGCTGCGGTATCCTTTTGGGGCTGGCCAGCATAGCGCAGCAGTTGGGAATCATGACCACCAGCGTAGGAAAGGCCGGTTTCATTACGGCCCTGTATATCATACTGGTACCGATCATCGGCATTTTTCTGGGAAAGAAAACCAGCAGCAGAATCTGGATCAGTGCCGTATGCAGCATTGTAGGCCTGTATCTTCTTTCCATGCAGGGAAGCTCCTTTCATATTGAAAAGGGAGACATGATGGTTATCCTCTGTGCTCTGCTGTTTTCCTTCCAGATCATGAGCGTAGACCACTTTTCGGTACAGATGAATCCTGTGGTGCTGGCCAATCAGCAATTCTTTTTCGCAGCTTTGGTGGGCTTTGTGGGCATGCTCTTCTTTGAAAAGCCCACTGCAGCGGGTCTTATGGATGCTGCCATTCCCATTCTCTATGCAGGCATCGGCTCCAGTGCCGTCGGCTATACGCTGCAGGTGGTGGGCCAGAGAATGACGGATCCTACGGTGGCTTCGCTGCTGATGAGCATGGAATCGGTTTTCTCAGCTCTGGCCGGATGGCTGATTTTGCATCAGGTTCTGTCCGGACGGGAACTGCTGGGCTGTGGTATCATGTTTGCGGCAGTGATTCTGGCGCAGCTGCCGGAAAAACGGAAAGAATAAGGGTAGTGTTTCACGTGAAACAATTATCATAGGGAAGCCTCGAAGAGGCAGGGTTCCCTATGATGCCTCAGCGGCGAGCGCATCAGAGGCTTTGCGGTGCGCAAAGCCTACCTTATAGGAGTTAAATATGGGAAAGGTTATTGCAATCACAAATCAGAAGGGCGGTGTGGGAAAAACCACAACGGCCATCAATCTGGCGGCCACTTTGGCGGAGGCCAATCAGAAGGTATTGCTGCTGGACTTTGACCCCCAGGGTAATGCCACCAGCGGCTTTGGTATCGAGGAGGATCAGAAGCTTCATACCATTTACGAAGCATTGGTGGGGGAGTGTCGGCTGGATGATGCCATTTTGATGGGCGTCATGGACAATCTGGATCTGATTCCCTCAGACATGAACCTGGCGGCGGCAGAGGCGGAATTTGCGGATCTGGAGGGAAAGAATCTGGTTCTGAAAAAACTGCTCAATCGCGTGAAGGAGCATTATCACTATGTTCTGATCGATTGTCCGCCCAGCCTCGGTGTCATCACGGTAAATGCTCTGACAGCAGCGGATTCGGTGATCATTCCGGTGCAGTGCGAATATTACGCCCTGGAGGGCCTCAGTCAGGTGCTCCAAAGCATTGAGGCAGTGCAGAGCGGGCTGAACCCGAAGCTGAGACTGGAGGGCATCGTTTTCACCATGTATGACAGTCGGAATCGTCTGTCTCAGCAGGTGGTGGATACGGTGAAGCAGAATTTTCGGGATCGTATCTTTGAAACCCTGATTCCGCGAAATGTGCGCCTGGCAGAGGCACCCAGTCATGGCATGCCCATTACAGTATATGAATCAAGCTCCACAGGTGCCGACAGCTATCGACGTCTGGCCTGTGAGGTAATGAACGGAGGAAGTGAAGTATTATGACGAAGAGAGGCCTGGGAAAGGGACTGGACAGTATATTCGGAAGCAGCGTCAGCAAGACTGTGGAGAGTAGATATCGGATCGTAGATGACATTGAGGATGACGAGGATGCGCTTCCTGTTGCCGAGGAGACAGCAGAGATGCAGACAGAAACAGCACCGACAGTAAAGGCGAAGCAGAAGAAAGAAACAGCGGTATCGGCAGTGTCGGCAGAGCCGGAGGAGAAGGGTGCATTGCTAATCGACATCCAGCTGATTCAGCCCAATCTGAACCAGCCCCGGCGGCATTTTGATGAGGAGGAGCTGGAGGAGCTGGCCGCCTCCATCCGGGAGTATGGCATTCTGCAGCCGCTGCTTCTGAAAAAGCAGGGACCCCTGTATGAGATCATCGCCGGTGAACGAAGATGGCGTGCTGCCAAGCGTGCAGGACTGACAGAGGTTCCGGCGATCGTGCGGGAGCTGGATGAGAAGACCTCCCGGGAAATTGCCATCATTGAGAACATCCAGAGAGCGGATCTCAATGCGGTAGAGGAGGCCAGAGCCTACCAGAGTCTCATTGATGAGTACGGACTGACCCAGGAGGAGGTGGCCAAGCGTGTCTCCAAGAAGCGTGTCACCATCACCAACAGCCTGCGGCTTCTGAAGCTGGAGCCGGAAATTCTGGAGCTTCTTCAGACCGGCCGGATCAGCCAGGGACATGCCCGGGCGCTGCTCGGCATCGAGGACAGCGCGCTGCGCCGTGCCATTGCCCAGCGTTGTGCGGAGGAGAATCTAAGCGTCCGTGAGATCGAGCAGCTGGTGAAGCTGGATAAGCTGAAGAAGGCGGAGAAAAAGAAGAAGGAGCAGGGGGAAAGCGCTGAAGAAAAGCGGCTGAAAACCATCTATCGGGACCTGGAGAAGAAGATGAAGGCCAAGCTGGGGACAAAGGTTTCCATCGTGCCGAAGGATGAGAGCAAGGGAAAGCTGGAGATCGAGTACTATTCCCAGGAGGAGCTGGATCGAATCTTCACACTGCTCAATTCTTTGTCAGAGGCATAAGGAGGTAATATGACGAATCTGGAAAGACTGATGCTGGTCATATTGATCATCACTCTGCTTCTGGCCTGCATTTCTCTGATCTTGGCCATTTCGGCCAATGCCAGATACCGGCGGCTCTACCGGCAGTACGATTACTTTATGCGGGGGAAGGACGCCGAGAATCTGGAGGATTATTTTGTGGATCTTCAGAAGCATGTGGAGCGGCTGGAGGATGAGGAGCAGAACAACAAGGATATGTTCCGTATCCTGAACCGGAACATCCGCAGCTCCTTCCAGCGCTTCGGGCTGATCCGCTACAATGCCTTCGGCGGCATGGGCGGCAACCAGTCCTTTGCTGTGGCGCTGCTGGATTATACCAATTCAGGCTTCGTATTGAATTCTGTATACTCCCGTGAGGGATGCTTCCTCTACATCAAGGATGTGGAAGCCGGCACCACGGAGGTGGAGCTGGGAGCAGAGGAGCGGCTTGCGCTGGAGCAGGCCCTGGGCTATAGAGAGAAAGCACAGAAGTGAAAAGACAGACAAAACGAAAAATCAAATATTTTCTGATCATGGCTGCGGTGTTTCTCTGCGCCTTCATTTTCTATCTGCTGCTGTCCTATCGGCAGATGGAGAAGTCTCAGACCGTTTACGCTTCCATTGAGGAGGCGAAGCTGCCATTGGTGTATGCCCTGCAGAATGACGAGAAGCTGAACCCGATGCATGCCTATCTGCTGGATATGGGAAATGCTGCCGGGCGCGACAGCATTTCCGTACTGCCGGAGGACAGAAAGCTGACACTCTGCATTGAGGAATACGACAAGACCGCTATTTCCGTGCAATATGAGGTGCGGACGCTGGATCTGGACAGATTGCTGGAGAAGGGAAGCATTTCCAATATTCAGCATCAGAACGGAGAGGCCGAAATTACGCTGCCGCTTCAGAATCTGCTGGAGCGGGATACGCCGTACCTTCTCAAGCTGACGGTGGATACGGGAGAGCAGATTCTGTATTACTACACTCGGATCCTTTGGACGCAGAAGGATTATTCTGCGGAAATGCTGACACTGGCCAGACAGTTTACGGAGCAGAGCTTCTCCAAGATAGAGGCGCGAGCCCTTACCGGTTACCTGGAGACTGCGGAGAATGCGGATAACAGCAGTCTGAATCATGTGACCCTGCAATCCAGCTTCAACCAGATCACCTGGGGTGACAGCGGTATGCAGCTGGAGGGAGAGATCACCGCAACACTGCGGGAATTTGACGGCGTCATGGCGGAGGTACAGCTGAACTACAGGAGCAGCTGCAGCGATGCAGACGGCAATACCCTGTATTTCGATAATGAAGACAACTTCGTACTGCGCTATGATCCTACCCGGATCTATATGATGAATTTCGATCGAAGGACGGAGCAGCAGCTTTCGACACCGGTGCAGGCAGAAGGAAAGCGTCTGCAGATCGGTGTGACGGATCCGGACAGCCTGGAGAGCATGAGCTCGGATTCCGGGCAGTTCACCTGCTTCATCACAGGCGAGGGTCTGTTCCGCTATGATAGCAAGGCCCAGAAGCTGAGCCGGCTGTTCAGCTTCACCTCGGAAACAGACAGCAGCATCCGCTCGGATTATCCGGCCCACGGCGTGAAGGTGTTGCGGGTACTAAACAACGGTGATGTGGACTTTGCGGTCTACGGTTATATGAACCGGGGCAGTCATGAGGGCTACACCGGACTTCTCTATGAAAGCTATGACAATTCTGAGGATACTCTGCGGGAAAATGTATTCATTCCCCTGGCGGAAAATTACGAAGAGCTGTGTCAGGATTTTGAAAAGCTCCTGTATCTGAACCAGGAGGGCATGCTCTATTTCTATTATGACGGCAATGTCCTGGGGATCGACAGCAACAGCAGTGAGGTCATGAATCTGGTGGGCGGTCTCGGCGATACGGAAATAGCGGTCTCTGCGGACGGCCGTTACCTTGCCTTCCAGGATGCCACGGCGGATACCTATCATTCCGGAAAACTGACATTGATGGATCTGGAAACCGAGAGCAGCCAGGAGCTGCAGGAGGACGGCAGAGCCGTCCGTGTCCTGGGCTATATCGGCACAGACCTGATCTATGGTGTAGCGGATGCTTCTCTGGGAGATGTGTATACAGAAAACGGTGAGATCCCCGCAGCGGAGATCAAGATTCGTGCCGCAGACGGCAGCATAAAGACGGATTATCAGAAGGACGGACTCTACTTTGCTGACATGAAGGTGACGAAGGGAAGAGTCAGCTTTGATGAGCTGAGCTACGACGGCAGCAGCTTCCGTAAAGCCGGCAGCGACAGCATTATCAGCAACCGGGAAACAGAGGAAAATCAGGTGTTCACCACGGTACAGAACGGCAAGCTGGAAAAGCTGGTGTATCTGAACATTCCGGAGCTTGGCAACAAGACAGTGCAGGAGCACAAGCCGAAGTCCTTCTCCGTTGAAGGAAGCACCTCGATTGACATCAGCGGATCTCTCTGGAAGGGAGAGAAGGCGGCGCTGCTGCTTTGCTATACCAACGGACACCTCATCGGAAAAGCCCGTACCATGGCGGAGGCCATCACACTGGTGTACGATGATTTCGGCTATGTTGTGGATACAGATCAAAATATTCTGTGGAATCGAAGTAATAGAAAAAACACATGTTCTATACGCAGCCCGCAAGACAAACTGACAATGATGCAGTCCGCCGGACTGGATACACTGCAGAATACAGAGGAGACAGAGGACATGATTCTTCTGAATCTCAGCGGTACAGATCTGAATTCTGTGCTCTACTATGTGAGTCACGGCATGCCTGTGCTGGCCTATACGGACAGCCTGCAGCTGATCTACGGCTATGATGCTTATAACGTTTCTCTTTTGCATCCGGAAACGGGCGAGACGAGCGTGATGGGCCGGGAGGATGCGGCAGCACTGTTCCGGCAGTACGACAATCACTTTGTGTCGGCGATTCAGAAAAACGGCTGAGCACCGCATCGCTAAACAAATAAATAAGACAGAGGGGCTGAAAGCGAGATCGCTTTCAGCCCCTCTGTCTTTCTGGGGTAGGATAATTTATGGAAATATAACACAGCACCATTGTATAGGGGGTCAATAGCTCTGTGTCATCATTTCACGGCTGGTTTCGATGGCGGAATTTGCCACATTTCGTAAATGGGTCCGCAATGCCTTCAGGCTGGCCTCCAGATCGCCCTGGCGAATGCAGCGAATGATTTCCAGATGCTCCTTGAGACGATCGTCACTGGAACGGGAGGTGCTGCGGTCACTGTATCGCCGGATCCGCTCAATCTGGAAATTCAGTGTGCTGAGGAACTGAAGCAGTCGTCGGCTGCCGCATTTTTCGATATAGAGTTGATGGAAGGTCCTGTCAGCCTTGTGATACTGCTCCCAGCTGAAGGGTTCATTGGGGGCCTTGAAGTTGGCTTCTACCTGATCCAGTTCTTCCTTGGTAATTCGATTGAAAGCCTTGCGCAGGGCATATTCCTCAAACATGGTTCGAAGCTCGTAAATCTCCTCCACATCATAAGGTGTAATGGTGGCAACAAAGGTGCCTCGTCCCGGATGGCTGACGACAATGCCTTCGGACTCCAGATCCCGAAGCGCCTCCCGGACAGGGGAGCGGCTCATTTTCAGCTTGGCGGCAATTTCCATTTCTCTGAGGGGGGCACCCTGCGTAAATTCATTGTTGATAATGGCTTCTTTCAAATATTCATAGGCTTCATTTTTTCGAGCCATAGGGATACCTCTTTTTTGAAAAGCAATTTTTAAACACATTGTCGACAATGTGCAGTCCTTAAAAAGGTTAGCACGGTAAAAAAAGGAAGTCAAGAGGGTATGGAAAGCCGAAGCACTATCAATATCAACAAAAAAATAATTATAAAACAGCCATTATTGACGAATTCGTAAAAAAGAGTTGACAGGATTGTCTTTATCGTCTATTCTGCAAGTACAAATTGTCGACAATAAAACGACAATAAAAATACAGCGCGAATACATACGAAACGGAAGCGCAAAGGAGAAGAATATGAGCAGATTTGATGAATTGGGCTATCGGGAGAGATTTGAGAAACTGTCATCCACCAATCTTTCTGATGCAATGGACGCATTGGGATTCCGGGGATTTACCTTTGGTATCCGTCCTATGCAGGAGAAGTGGAGAAAGGTTGTGGGCGAGGCAGTCACCATGCGGATGGTTTCAGCCGGTCAGACTGCACAGAAGACACACCTGGGCATGAATGCCATTGCTTCTGCCAAGGCCGGAGACGTGATCGTTATCGACAACGGCGGACGTATGGACAGCTCCTGCTGGGGCGGCATCCTTGCCAACTCCGCAAAGGCAAAGGGCGTGACGGCAACATTGATTGACGGCTGTGTGCGTGATCTGGATGACTGCATTGACGCTGATTATCCGGTATATGCCAAGGGAACAGTGGTCTGCACGGCACGGGGACGTGTGGTAGAGGCAGAGACCAACGGCACCATCAATTTTGCCGGTGTACAGGTTCGGCCGGGAGACATTATCCTGGGCGACAGCAGCGGTGTTGTGGTGGTACCGGCCGAGAGAATGGATGAGGTTCTGGTAAAGGCAGAGGAGCTCTGGCAGAAGGAGGAGGATATGGTGGCACAGATTCGTCACGGTGCCGATATCCTGAGCGTGGACGAGAAGTTTGCCTACAACAAAATGCTTCAGAAATAATTGCACATAAAGGAGAAGTCTATGAACATTCGTGAGTTTGCCGAGCAGAAAAACTATGATTTCGGTCACATGACCATCGGTCAGTGCATCGAGGCTGCCAATACCCTCAATATGCGGGTAGGTGATGTGATCATCGAAGAGGATGCTGCCTTCGAAGGCATTAGCCGTGAAAAGGTAACAGAGGCCATGCATGCCGCTTTTGCACACAACCTGAAGGCCTGTGAGCTGGGACTGACGGTAGGACACAGCAGTCTTCTGGGAGATGTCGGAAAAGAGTTGAATCATCCGGATTCCGGTGTCAAAATCGTAGAGGATGAATTCGTCAATCGGGTTGTGGTATGTACCCTGGCTTCCCAGGTGGGAAACCACACCATCGGACTGAGACCCTGTGCCGGTACCGGTGACTCCTGTCCTTATACCGGTTTCGTGAAGGCTGTGATGGAATTTTATCCGGAGGATCAGGATCTGCTGGATCGCATCATGGCAGTGATGCTGAAGATCGGCGGCATGTATCGTATCGGCAAGTGCACCACCGGCTGCAACATGGAGGGGCTGGGTGCCGGTGCCTGTGCCACAGCCGCAGCCTTTGTAGAGCTGGCCGGCGGTACACCGGACCAGATGGAGAAGGCCATGACGCTAGCCATCTCTCCCACCATCAGCGTACCCTGTACACCGCGTGTGCTGGCACCGGGACTTTGCGCAACCCATATCGGCGGCGGTGTTCTGACTGCACGGCTGGCCAGCCAGTTGGCTATGCACACCACCATCCCCTGCGGTATTCCGGTGGATGTGATGATCGCTATGGCAGCCCAGTGTCATCTGGCTTCCGCAGAGCATGTGGTACCGGTAACCATCAAGTATATGGAGGCCTTCTTCAAGCGTGATGCCAGAGTAGAGAAGTACGTGAAGCCGGATGTTCTGGCAGCTGAGGCAGAGCGTAAGGTAGAGGTGACCCATGACGCTTTGATCGAGGCCCGCGATCTTGCTTCCAGAGCAAATCTGATCACAGCACCCTTCGCAGATGCGGTTGTGGGCGGCACCAGTGAGGGTGTGGGATCTCCCACCAACTGTGCCCGTCTGGCACACTTCCTGGCCAAGGGCGAGATCAAGAAGGTCAGAGTAGAGTTCTGCTCTGAGATGTTTGCAAGACGTACCATTAATATTCCCGGTGTTCTGATGGCAGCAGTCAACGGCTGCGGCACAGATGATGCCAAGGGCTATGAGACCATTCTGGCAGAGGTACAGGAGCGTGGCATCGAGGTTGAGGTGATTGAACGTCACGATGTACCGCAGCTGCAGAAGGTGATTATTGAGGCAAGTGAACAGAATTCCTATGTGGACACCCTGAATCGTGCCGGTGCCCGGCTCGTGCTGCGGGAGGCATCTGCACCGAGAGAAGAGGTCGAAGCACTTGCCAAGAAGCTGAATATCGTGATTATTGATCGATAAAGCGAACTTAGGGGGATTAGGTTATGACGAAGAAACAGAAAATCGGTCTGATTCTCGGACCCGTGTTATTTGCTTTGATTCTGCTGTTCGTACCGGTCAGCGGCGGTCTGACAGAGGTAGGAAAAAAGGTACTGGCGGCAATGGCCTGGATGATTGTCTGGTGGTCCACGCAGCCTGTTACACTGGGACAGACGGCACTTCTGCCGCTGCTGCTTTTCCCGATCCTGGGACTGACCAATAAGGAGGTGGGCATCAGCGCCACCAACGGCTATGTCAATGTTGCCGTATTGCTGACGACATCTGTCTTCTGGATCGGCTCGGCCATCGAGAAGTGGAATCTGCACAAGAGAATTGCGTATACCATTTTGTCTACGGTGGGCACAAAGCCCCTGTCCATCATGATGGCCTTTGCGGCTGTTACCAGCGTCATCTCCATGTGGATGTCCAACACCGCTTCTACGGCCATGATGATTCCCATCGTTTCTGCACTGGCCATTTCTGTGGCAGAGTATGATAAGGAATATGCCAAGCGTCTCGGCGCTGCTCTGATGCTGACGGTTGCCTTTGCGGCCACCAACGGCGGTACTGCCACACCCATCGGCAACAATGCCAACATTACCGGCTTCGGCATTATCCAGGAAATGACAGGCGTTGCCATCGATTTCCCCACATGGATGATGTTTGCAGTTCCCATCTGTGCCATGATGGTGATTGTATCCACGCTGCTGATTTACTATACCATGGGACTGCATAAGGCGACAGTCAGCATTGACCGCAGCATCATCACCGATGAGCTGCATAAGCTCGGCAAGATGGAGAAGGCAGAGAAGCAGGTGCTGGTGGTCCTGACACTCGCCATTCTCAGCTGGCTCACCAAGACACTCTGGACATCCTATCTGCCCTTCGTTTCCGACTATATGATCGGCGGCTTCGCGGCTGCACTTCTGTTCCTGTGGCCGGTAGACTGGGAGACCAACGAGCCCACTCTGGATTTCCAGTATGCGCTCAGCCATACCTCCTGGGATTGTGTATTCCTGATCGGCGGTTCTCTGGTTCTCGGCGGTGCCTTCGCAAATTCCGGACTCACAGACTGGATCGCAGAGCTCATGGGCGGCATCAGTGCTATGCCGGAGTTCCTGGCGATCACCATTATGGCAGTGATTGCATCCCTGCTGACAGAGCTGGGCTCCAACATTGTGGTGGCAGCGGTATTCATTCCTATTGCTTACTCCATTGCACAGGCAGGCGGTCACAACTCCATGCTGGCAATGATGAACATCATTTTCTCCTGTGGTTTTGCCTTTATGCTGCCCCAGGGCACACCGCCCAATGCACTGGCAGCCGGTTCCGGTCTGGTGGAGAATCAGCAGATGCTGAAGACCGGTGCCATCGTAAAAATTGCTATCCTCATTCTGTATCCGATCATGCTCTTCGGGCTGCAGGCCATCGGCCTGATCCGTGTCTGAGCGGAACGGATCAGAACCTATTGTCCATCCATCCTACAAACGAAAAAGGCAGGAACCGTCAGGCTCCTGCCTTTTTCGTGTCATTGTTTAATTCGCATCCAGCATCCAGCTTTCGAAGGAGCAGATGTTTTCGTCTCCGGAGATGTAGGATTCCAGCGCCTGATCCAGTTCGTGAATGGCCGCCTGGTGGCTGACATTGGGGTAGCGGTTTTGAATCTCGTAGCAGATTCTCGGGGGCGGCGGTGTCTTCAGCTTGTAGAAGGTAAGACATGTGTTGGAGCGCATGGCCTCTCGGATGACGGACATGGGAGCGATGCCCCACAAATTGCCGCGGATATACTTCTGAAGCAGGGAACCGGTGTTGACACTCAGGGCGGGATGGACAGCCGGGCTGAAGTGACTGTCGTGCCAGCTTTGAAAATCCAGGCCCCAGTTCAGATAAACCTCATCTTCAGGTGCAAGCGCAGTGTTTTCCATATTGTCATGATAAGGCGCGGATTTATCGCAGATGAGGTACATCAGCTCCCGATAGATCGGTTTGCTGATGACATCCGGATAGTTGATTCTGGAGAACACGAAGCCAATGTCGGCAACGCGACTCTCCACCAGGGAGAAGATTTCATTGGAGTGGTGCGTCCGGATATTCAGCCGTATATGCGGGCGCTCCGTCAGATACTTTAAAAAGAAGGATGAAAAGGTGGAGCTGCTGACGGCGTCCACGCAGGCGATGGTCAGTGTCTGTATATTGTCCATGCTCTTTAAGTGCTGTGTGTCCTTCCAGAGAGCTGCCCACTGGCTGGCAATGGGGATAAAGGCATGTCCGTGATTTGTCAGTTCGATGCTTCGATGGCCCTTCTGACGGATCAGCAGCTGAACATCAAGCTCTGTTTCCAGCTGTTGTATTCTTGCGGAAATGGTGGACTGCGACACATATAGGTACTTTGCGGCAGCGGAAATGCTGCCGTAGGTAATGACAGTCAGAAAGGTTTCGATCTGTTCATAGGTCATGATAGAAAACTCCTTTGTTCATGGAAAGGGAAGGGATTTTACGGCTTGTTAAATATCGACTCATTCGATATTTTATATCAAATATATTTGTTTCACAAGGGAATTCATACATGATATATT
>CAVATZ010000023.1:0-28871 GCA_963591655.1 Clostridiales bacterium | reverse complement strand
GCGGCTTCTTCCTCGCCCTCCAGGTTCCGGGAAACGGTCATTTCCTGGTTGTCGATGTGCTCCTTCATGAGGGCCTTGGCACGGATGATGTCCCGGATGCGGATGGCCTCCAGAATCTTCTCGTGCTCATCGATCAGGATGCCGCGCTGGGCCTCGTCCTTGATGTATTCGAGACGGTAGCGGTACATCTGCTCCCGGAGATTGTTGATCATCTGTACCAGACGCTTATTGTTGGAAGCGTTGTAGATGATGTCGTGGTAGGCCTCGTCCGCTTCGGCAATCTGCATTTCCGTACCGGATTCCACGGCCTTTTTGAAATTCTCCTGGGCCTTCCGCAGGTCCTCCAGCTCCTCTTCGGTGATGCGCTGACAGGCCAGATCTGTGGCCAGCGCCTCCAGTGCGCCGCGCACCTCCAGCACATCCTGCAGGGACTTGTGGGAGATTTTAGCGACCTCGGCACCCCGGCGCGGGATCATCAGCACCAGCCCCTCCAGTTCCAGCTTCCGGATGGCTTCGCGGATGGGAGTGCGGGACACGCCCAGCTTTTCCGCCAGCTGGATTTCCATGAGCCGCTCACCGGGCTTCAGCTCTCCCTTCAGGATCGCCTGGCGCAGGGTGTTGAAGACGAGATCCCGCAGCGGCAGATACTCATTCATGTTTACCGTAAAATCACTCATAGCATTCTTCTCCCTTTTCTATCTAAACTTTCGGATTGTATGGTTCTGTCAGATACACCTGCTTGGCAAGGGCCTTGCCCCGACCGTAGCGCAGCAGCTTGTAGCAGCCTTCTGCCTTTTCCGGATCCCGGAAGATGCCGAAAACTGTGGGACCAGAGCCGGACATCATGGCGTTCATGGCACCGGATTCCCGCATCAGCTTTTTCAGTGCCTCGATTTCCGGGTAGGCGGTACAGGTCACGGTTTCCAGGATGTTCCCGAGACTGCCGGACAGTGCCGTGAGATCCTGCTGCTGCAGGGCGGCAATGGCGGCGTCCACATCGGGATGGGCCTCCGGCGGGCGTTCCGCAACATGCAGATTCGTATACACATATTTCGTGGATACCGAGATGCCGGGCTTCGCCAGTACGATGCGGCAGCGGGGCATGGCCGGCAGTGCGGTCAGCACCTCACCGATGCCTTCGGAAAGCATGGTGCCGCGCCGGAGACAGAAGGGGATGTCGGCCCCCAGCTTCACGCCGCGTTCCTCCAGAGCCCGGGGTGTGAGCCCCAGCCGGAAGATGCGGTTCATGCCGTAGAGTACGGAGGCGGCATCCGAGGAGCCGCCGGCCATACCGGCCGCCACGGGAATCACCTTCCGAAGGGAAAGCTCCACACCGTCTGTGATGCCGAATTCCTCCATCAGGAGCTGAGCGGCGCGATACATCAGATTGTTTTCATTTACCGGCAGAAAGGGAAGATTTGTTTTCAGACGGATGCCCGGCTGTCGGCTGCGTCGGATGCTGATGCTGTCGTGCAGCCGAACGGACTGCATGATCATGCGGACATCGTGATAGCCGTCGTCTCGAAGACGGAGCACATCCAGTGACAGGTTGATCTTCCCGTAGGCCTGCAGTTTCAAGCTGTCCATGCGACCCTCCATGTGTCAAGCAACTGTCATTTTGTATACAATTCTTTTTCTGATATTTTAACTATATTTATGTTTTTTCGCAAGTACATAAGGATGGGATTTTTCAGCAATCCGCTATTGACAGAAGTGACAGCTTGTCACTATACTATGACCAGCCAAAAAGTGACAGATTGTCACTGTGAACAAAACAGCAATACAGGAAAGGAGCAGTCATGCCAAGTGAGCGGTTTCTGAAGCTCAGCGAGGAAAAGCAGAAGCGGATTGTGGAGGCGGCGGTGAATGAATTCGCCCGGGTGCCCTTTGAAAGTGTTTCCATCAACCAGATCATTCGGGAAGCCGACATTTCCCGGGGAAGCTTCTATACCTATTTCGAAGACAAGAGGGATCTTCTGGGCTATGTTTTCGAGTGCAACTGGAAATTGATGTTTGATTCCCTGAAGGAATGCCTGCTGCAGGAAAGGGGCGACCTGTGGCTGGCCATGGACAAGTGGTTTTCGATGATTCTGGCCCATCGTCATGATGAGATCGTAGAGAATAACATCAAGATCATGGCCAACACGGGCATCAACCATGAATCGGAGATCTTCCGGGGCAATCGCTTCTGTGAGGTGGAGAAGCAGCGGAAAAAGCAGTCGGAGGAGCAGTTTCGCTGGATCGTCGACCATGTGGATCCGGCGTGTCTCGATGTGACGAAGCCCTTCCCGGAGCTGAAGACCCTGTTTCAGCTTTTGATCGGCATCACCATGATGTCTCTCATCGGCACCATGGTGCGGGATGAGGATGAAGCAAAAATACAACGAAAGTACAGAACCATACTGGACTACTTCCGCTATGGTGCCTGTCCGAGAGAGAGGAGAGCAGAATGAAAAAAGGAATCAAGATTGCCGTTGGTGCGGTGGCGGTCATCGCCGTACTGGCGCTGGTGGCGCAGCGTGTGATGCAGCCTGAGGAGGCGGTACAGACCAAGTCTCTGCCGACGGTGACATTGACCCGCATGAGCCAGGGCAGCATCGCCAACAGCATTTCCCTGATGGGCACCATCGAGCCATCGGACACCTATGCGGTGATGCCGAAGGCGGCCGGCGAGGTGCTGGAGTGCTATGTCGAGAACGGCCAGTTTGTGCATAAGGGCGATCCCATCGTGAAAATCGACAACCAGAAGCAGATCGATGCGGCGAAGTATACGCTGGAGCAGGCCAATGTCAGCGCCACCACAGCCCGGGACGCGCTCAGCCGTATGACGCCCCTCTACGAGGCCGGCGACATTTCCGCCCAGGATTATGAGTCCACCAAGGCGCAGGCTGATGCGGCAGAGGCCCAGGCAGCCAGTGCGAAGCTGAATTATGACACCCAGGTGGAGTACGCGACGGTGACGGCACCGGCGGACGGCACCATCGAGAACAAGAGCATCACGATCAACGCCATGGTTTCCCAGCAGTCTCAGCTCTGCATTCTGACGGGCAGCGGCGCGAAGACTCTGCATTTTAATGTGACAGAGGACGTGATGGAAAATCTGACGCTGGGCGAGACCGTGACGGTGGAGAAGAACGGCGGCAGCTACGAGGGCACAGTGACGGAGATCGGACATGTGGTGAATGCCCAGACCGGCCTCTTCCCGGTGCAGGCTGAGCTTTCTGATGCGGATACCCTGGCGGACGGCAGCTCTGCGAAGCTCACGGTGGTGAACGAGCATGCCGAGAATGTGAGCCTGCTGCCCCTCGACTGCCTGTACTATTCCAACGGCAATCCCTATGTTTACGTTTACGAGGACGGTCTTGTACATAAGAAGGATCTCACCCTGGGCATCCAGAATGAGGAAAGCGTACAGATCCTCGGCGGCATCAATGCCGGAGACCAGGTGGTGCGGAGCTGGACGAATGAGCTGTATGACGGCGCTTCCGTGAATGTTGCCGGTGACAGCAGCGGCGCGGCTTCGACGGAGAACAGCACTGACGAAACTGCAGCATAAGAGAGAGGGCACAGAATGGAAAAAATAACGAAATTTGTCCTGCGGAGGCCGGTGACCACCTTCCTCTGCGTGCTCTGCCTGATCTTCTTCGGCGGCATGTCCCTGATGAATTCGAAGCTGGAGCTCATGAGCGACATGGACTTCCCCATGATGATCATTACCACAACGTATCCCGGCGCTTCTCCGGAGGACGTGAAGGAGCTGGTGACGAAGCCCATCGAGGACGGCGTGGCAGTGCTTTCCAATGTGGATACCATTCAGTCCTCCTCCAGCGAGAATTATTCCCTGGTGATGATCCGTTATAATTACGGAACGGACATGGATGAGGCCTATGATGAGCTGAAGAAAAAGGTAGATACCCTGAAGTCTTCCCTGCCGGACGATGCCAACGATCCCACCTTTATGGAGATGAACATCAATGAGCAGGCTTCTATGACGTTGGCGATCAACAACCCGTCACAGGAGAACATGTACAACTATGTGGAAAATGACATCAAGCCGGAGTTTGAGAAGCTGTCTACGGTGGCTTCCATCAGCTCCAGCGGCGGTCGGGAGCAGTATGTCCGGGTACAGCTCCGGGCAGACAAGCTGAACCAGTATCATCTCACCATGAACTCTGTGGTTTCTGCCATGAGCAGCGCGGACTTCAGCTATCCGGCGGGCACCACCGGCGTGGGCACTCAGGATCTCTCGGTGACCACCGGTGTGAGCTACGATGATGTGGAGAGCCTCCGGAACATGCCCATCGTCACCGGCAACGGCAATACCATTTATCTGAAGGATATTGCGGATGTGGGCACAGCCCTGCAGGAGCAGAGTGCCATCGGCCGATACAACGGCAGCGATACCGTTACCCTGGGCATCACGAAGGTGCAGGAGGATTCCGCGGTGACCCTCTCCAGCCAGGTACAGGCGGAGATCGCGAAGCTCCAGGCAGCGGATCCGGAGCTCGAGATCGTCATCATTGACGACAGCGCGGACACCATCAAGTCCTCCCTGTCCAGCGTATTCCAGACCATGATCATGGCGGTCATCATTTCCATGGCCATCATTTTCTTCTTCTTCGGTGACTGGAAGGCATCCCTCATTGTCGGTACCTCCATCCCCATCGCTATCCTGGGTGCGCTGGTGTTCATGTGGGCCATGGGCTATTCCATGAACATGATCACCATGTCCGCCCTGGTGCTCGGCGTCGGCATGATGGTGGACAACTCCACCGTGGTGCTGGAGGCCTGCTTCCGGGCGATGGACCGGTATACGGATGCCAACGGCAGAACCCGCCGGGAGGCAGCCATCGATTCCATCAAGACCGTCGGCGGCTCCGTCTTCGGCTCTACCGTCACCACCTGCGTGGTATTTATCCCGCTGGGCTTCATGAACGGCCTTTCCGGTCAGTTCTTTGCCCCCCTCGGCTTCACCATCGTGTTCTGTATGGTGGCGTCACTGATTTCGGCCATCACCATTGTGCCGCTTTGCTACGTTTACTATAAGCCCAATGAGAACACGAAGGCACCGGCCTATAAGGCGGTGCGGAGCATGCAGAATGCGTACCGCAGCATCATGGAGAAGCTGCTTAGAAAGAAGAAAATGGTCATGCTGACCACGATTCTTCTGTTGGTGCTGTCCTTTGTGCTGGCCGGACAGCTGAAGATGGAGCTGATGCCCCAGACCGATGAGGGCACCATCAGCATTTCCGTGGAAACCCGTCCCGACCTCAAGATCGAGGAGGTGGACAAGATTCTGACGCAGATCGAAAGCATGGTAGCGGCGGACAGCGATACCGACCGCTATATGGTACAGAGCGGCGGCTCCGGCATTTCCGCGATCTACAGCGGCGGCGGTTCCACTGTGACGGCATATCTCAAGAGCGACCGCTCCATGAAGACGAAGGAGAAGGCGGACCTCTGGCGAAAGGCACTGGACGGCATGCCGGATGCGGTGATCACGGTAGAGTCTTCCAGCATGATGTCCACCATGTCGACGAATTCCACGAGCTTCGAAAGCATCCTGCAGGCAGCGGATTATGATAAGCTGAAGGAAGCCAGCGACGCCATCGTTTCGGAGCTTCAGGCCCGGGAGGATGTGACGGCGGTGCACTCCAGTCTGGAAAATGCAGCGCCCCTTGTGAAGATCAAGGTGGATCCCATCAAGGCGGCTGCCGAGGGTCTCGCACCGGTACAGGTAGGACAGACGGTGAACATGCTGCTGTCCGGCAAGGAGGCCATGACCATGGATGTGGACGGTCAGAACGTTTCCGTCATGGTGGAATATCCGGAGGGAGACTACGACAGTCTCGAGAAGGTGAAGAACATCATGCTGACCACAGCATCAGGCACCAGCGTGAAGCTGGACAACATCGCGGATGTGGTATTCGAGGATTCGCCCGCCAGCATTACCCGGGTGGACCGGAAATATCAGGCCACCATCACGGCGGACTATACAGAGGCGGCTTCCGCCAAGGCGCAGCAGGAGATTGACAGCGCGGTCATCAGCAAGTACCTGAACGACGATGTGGAGAAGGCGGACAGCGCCGTGACCACCCGAATGAATGAGGAGTTCAGCTCCCTGGGTATGGCCATTTCCATCGCCATCTTCCTGGTATTCGTGGTGATGGCGGCACAGTTTGAGTCCATGCGCTACAGCTTCATGGTCATGACCACCATTCCCTTCTCCCTCATCGGCTCCTTCGGACTGCTGTGGCTCTGCAATTCTTCAATTTCCATGGTGTCCCTGCTGGGCTTCCTGATGCTGGTGGGAACCGTGGTAAACAACGGTATCCTTTATGTGGATACGGTGAACCAGTTTAAGGAGGAGATGCCGCTGAAGAAGGCCCTCATCGAGGCCGGTGCGACCCGTCTTCGTCCGATTCTGCTGACGACCCTCACCACCGTGGTTTCCATGGTGCCCATGGCCATCGGCTTCGGCGACAACGGTGAAATGATGAGCGGTCTGGCCCTCGTGGATGTGGGCGGTCTGACGGCCTCCACCATCCTTGCCCTTCTGATGCTGCCGGTTTATTATGAGCTTATGAGCCGGAAGAAGCAGAACCTCCGGAAGGACATTCCGGCTGCCGGATATATGGCAGGAAAGGACGGGGCAGCAGAATATGAGCGCCGTCTCGGTGCGGAAAGAGTTTTCCGCGAGGAGTGGTACTATTCAGAGGGAGAGAGCTATGATTGATGTCAGAAAATTGAAACGCGTGAAGCGCGGCATCCCTGCGGTGACGGCAGCAGCACTTTTGCTGCTGTCCGGCAGTACGGAGGCGCTGGCGGCTGTCGGTGCCAATGTCTCCGTCACGCCGCACCAGGCCTCCTTCGACAGAGAGCGGAGCGCCGAGGAGTGGGCGAAGCTTCGGGACAACAGGATTGAGTGGGACGAGCTCCAGGCCCTGGTGCATGAGTACAATCCCACAGTCTCCAATGCCTGGATCACATTCCGGCAGGAGGATCATAACGGCGCCTACAACATTGACTATGAAGCGGCGCTGAGTGCCATAGATGACAACTATGATGCGGCGGTGGCAGCCGCGAACGGCAATACGCTGCAGGAGGCCCTCGCGGCCATGCAGCAGCAGGTGAGCAGTGCTCAGACCACTGTGGACAGCTCAGCGCAGGCCACGGATCGGGAGGCAGCGAAGCTCACCATCAGCAAGACAGAGCTTACCAGCACGGAAACCATCCGGAAATCCATCATCAGCTACTATTCCGCTGCACTGCAGCAGGAAATGGACGAGCTGACGGCGAAGCATTTGCAGACGCAGTATGAGACCGCAGAGCGGAAGCAGGCAGTGGGCAGCGCCACGAGTCTGGACACGCTGGCAGCGAAGGAAAGCGCCGAGCAGGCGAAGCTCACGGTGCAGGCGGACGAGACGGCAAGGAACAAGACGCTGCAGCTCATTCGCGTGAACCTGGGCTGGAAGTACAACGACAGTCCTGAGCTCTGTGCCGTGCCCATGCCCACGGAGGCACAGCTCTCCGCCATGGAGCTCACGGCGGACACGAAGACGGCGCTGAGCAACAATTATGCCATCGCCATCAATGAGCGGAAGCTGGCGGTTTCCCAGGCAGACACCAACCGGAGCAGTCTGAGCACCACCATTGAAAACGAGAAGCAGGCAGTGCGCTCCGACATGATTTCCCGTTCCCAGGCGGTGCGGCAGGCCCAGAATGCCCTGGCCCAGGCGCAGCTTTCCCAGTCCAATGCAGAAAATACCCTGCAGAAGGTGCAGCGGAATTACAATGTGGGCTCCGCCAGTGCCCGGGATCTGGAAAATGCCCAGTATGCGGCAGATACGGCGGCACTGTCGACAAAAATTTCGGAGTACAGTCTGGCCACGGCCTACTACGATTATGTGGCGGCGGTCAACGGTCTCGCCACGGCGGACCAGAGCTGAGGATGAGGTGAGAAAGCGGAAATGAAGACATTATACAAAAAAGCATTTCGGCACGCGACCCTTGCGGCGCTCTCGGCACTTGTTCTTTCGGCCAATGTCTTCGGCGCGGCTGTGCCGGTTTATGCGGCGGAGGGCTGGAACCTCCAGGACGACGTCATTGACTTCGATGAGGTGGGGGCGCTGGTGGAAAACTACAGCATGATTGCCACGCTGCAGAAGGACATGACGGAGAACATGACCTCCTCCTTTGACGATGTCTATTCGGCGCTTCAGGACAATTACCAGGAGGCGAAGGACGGCTTTGATGACGGCATCGAGGAGCTCACGACACTGCGGGACGAGACCACGGACAGTGAGACCCGGAAGCAGCTGAACCAGCAGATCAGTGCCCTGCGGAAGCAGAAGAAGCTGGCCCTGAACCAGATTTCTGCCTACTGGAAGGAGAATACCGCCGGGGGCAGCGGCACGAATCTTGCGAAGACGAAGCAGCAGATCGTTTCTTCCATTGCCGCGGGCTATTATCCGGCAAAGAAGCAGATGACCTACGGCTATCAGTCGGCGATCTACACCTATAAGGGCCTGGAGCTGAATCAGAAGCTGGTGACGCAGCAGCTTGCGATGTACCAGGCTTCCTATGAGAAGGTGCAGAAGCAGCAGGCGAGCGGTGCGGCCACGGCGGCGGATGTGCAGAGTGCGCTCCTCAATGTGAATGCGGCGAAGCTGAGTCTGGAGCAGCTGGACAACGCGCTGGATACGGTGAAGCGGACCATCGGCACGGGCCTCGGCTGGAATACGACGAGCTACAAGGGCATCCGCTTCGGTGCGGTGCCGGAGTATCCGCTGGATTATGCGGCATCCCGGAATCTGGAGAGTGATATCCAGTCGGCGCTGCAGCAGAATGCGCAGTACGGCACAGCGTCCCGGATCAAGGATGAGGACTTCACCACCTGGGACAACCGGGAGATCAGCATTGCGGCCACGGAGCAGGAAATCCGTATCGCCATGACCTCGCTGCTGGAAAATGTGAAGCAGAAGCAGGCGGAATATACGGCGGCACAGACCTCGGCGGAGCTTGCCAAGGCGAAAAAGGAGCGGGCGGACCGCATGGATGCGGTGGGACTCGTGGGCCGGGCCGAGTACGACGGCCTGCAGCTTGACTATCTCAGCAAGGCCAATGCCGTGGAGACGGCGAAGATGAACTACAGCCAGGCGGTATTTGATTATAAGATGGCGACGGAGAAGGGTATCATGACATTGGGGGCCTGAGTGTTCATTAAGCGGCAGCCATCATAGCCGAATATGGAGTATAGGAAAATCAGAGGTGTTGTGCTAAGATGGAGACATCAAAGGCAGACGCCTCTTTTTATTCTTATTTCATATTGACATAACGTATGTTTGTGATAAACTGAATGAAGTTGAAACATATGTTTAATCGCCGAAATCCCAATTCGCTCATTTACATACAGAACAGGAGAAACAAAATGGCAGCAAAGGCAGCATCAAAGGCACCCGTCAACCCGAACCAGGACCATGAGGAGAAAATGAAGGCACTGGATGTGGCGTTGACAAAGATCGAGAAGGACTTCGGCAAGGGCTCCATCATGAAGCTGGGCGAGTCCCGACTGAACATGAACATTGAGACGGTGACCACAGGATCCCTTTCACTGGATATCGCACTGGGCGCCGGCGGTTTCCCGAAGGGCCGTATCATCGAGATCTACGGACCGGAGTCCTCCGGTAAGACCACACTGGCGCTTCACGCGGTGGCCGAGGTACAGAAGCGGGGCGGTATTGCGGGCTTTATCGATGCTGAGCATGCACTGGATCCCAAGTATGCGGAGAATATCGGTGTAGACATTGACAATCTCTACATTTCCCAGCCGGATTCCGGCGAGCAGGCCCTGGAGATTGCGGAGACCATGGTGCGCTCCGGTGCCATCGACATTCTGGTGATCGACTCTGTGGCGGCGCTGGTGCCGAAGGCCGAGATTGACGGTGACATGGGTGACTCCCATGTGGGCCTTCAGGCGAGACTCATGTCCCAGGCCCTGCGGAAGCTGACCTCCATCATCTCCAAGTCTAACTGTATCCTGATCTTCATCAACCAGCTGCGTGAGAAGGTGGGCGTCATGTTCGGAAACCCCGAGACCACCACCGGCGGCCGGGCGCTGAAGTTCTATGCCTCCGTGCGTCTGGACATCCGCCGTATTGAGACCCTGAAGACCAATGGAGATGCCTCCGGCAACCGGGTGCGTGTAAAGGTGGTAAAGAACAAGATCGCGCCGCCCTTCAAGCAGTGTGAGTTTGACATTACCTTCGGCAGCGGTATCTCCAAGGAAGGCGATGTGCTGGATCTCGCGGTGAATGAGAACATCGTGGAGAAGAGCGGTGCCTGGTTCGCCTACAACGGCAGCAAGATCGGTCAGGGTCGTGAGAATGCGAAGGAGTATCTGAAGCAGAATCCGGCATTGCTGACGGAGATCGAAAATAAGGTGCGGGAGAAGTATGGTCTTCCGGCAGATGATCTGATGCCGGAGCAGACCGCGGCAGCAGCCGGGGAAACAGAGGGCTCCGTGACGGAAGCTGCGGCAGCCGAGGAAAATGAGGAACTGTTCTAAAGCATGAAGAGCATGGAGGATTTTTGCCGGGATTTCGCTATCCCGGCAACGAATGACACGGAAGGCTGCGAGGATGTATTTGGTGCTTCTGCGGAAGCTGACGCATCAGACCGTGGGGACGCAGAAAAGCGTGCACGGCTTCTGCGCCGCTGTCGGGAGCGCTGCCTCTATCTCATTACGGATGCGGAAAAAACGGAGGCCCGGCTTCGCGAGAAGCTGCGGGCCTCCGGCCGTTATCCGGAGGATATCATTGATGAGGCCATGGACTTTCTTCGAAGCTGTGACCTTCTCAATGACCGGCGTTTCGCGGAGCGTCTGATCCGGCGCTATGCGGGGATCAAGTCTCTGCGGGAGATTGAGCAGAAGCTGTACCAGAGAGGCGTGGGCCGGGAGGATGCCCGGGCAGCGCTTTCTGCTTACCGGGAGGAAGCGGAGCAAGCGGAGGCGCAGGAGCTCGCGGCAGTGCAGAGGCTGATTCAGAAAAAATGTCGGTCTGCGGCAGTTCTCAGCCGGGAGGAACGGCAGAAGCTGCTGCAGTCCATTATGCGGCGGGGCTTTTCCTATGGCTTGGTATGCAAAGCGCTGGAGTTGAGTATAGATGAGGCCTGACTTGACAATATCGCGGCGGCCTCTGTAGAATGCGCTTAGATAACGGTATACAAAAGTACGTCATAATAAGATTCAATCAAAGGAGAATAAAGAGATGGCAGCAGAGAAGGTAACAACAGCAGAGTTTGAGGAAAAGGTTTTGAAGGCATCGGAGCCGGTGCTGGTGGATTTCTGGGCAGACTGGTGCGGCCCCTGCAAGATGCTGGCCCCCATTATTGCGGAAATCGCCGGGGAAACAGAGGGAATCAAGGTATATTCCGTGAACGCAGATGAGGAGACAGAGCTGCTGCTCCGCTACGGCATCCGGGCCATTCCCACATTGATCGTGTTCCGGAACGGGAAGGTCAGCAAGCAGTCCACCGGCTTCATTCCGAAGGAGCAGGTGCTGGCGCTTCTGCAGGAAGCATAATATGGCGGGTCCCGACATGTATGACATCATTGTAGTGGGAGCGGGCACTGCCGGCATGACGGCAGCGATCTATGCGCTTCGGGCAGGAAAGTCGGTGCTGCTGCTGGAAAAGGGCAGCTGCGGGGGACAGATCATCAATACCCCGGCCATCGACAATTATCCGGGTCTTCCGGGCATCTCCGGCTATGAATATGCGGAGAAGCTGCGTCAGCAGGTGCTTTCCCTGGGCGTCGCGCTTCGTTATGAAGAGGTGACGGCTGTCCGCACAGCGGGAGCGGAAAAGCAGGTGGAGACGACGAAGAACGTGTACACCTGCCGGGCCGTGATCCTGGCCACCGGTGCCCGGAACCGGCATCTGGGACTTCCACAGGAGGCGCAGCTTGTGGGACGCGGACTGTCCTACTGTGCCGCCTGTGACGGCATGTTCTTCCGGAAGCAGACTGTGGCTGTGGTCGGCGGCGGCAATACGGCGCTGGAGGATGCGCTGTATCTCGCCAATCTCTGTGCAAAGGTCTATCTCATTCACCGGCGGGAGGGCTTCCGGGGTGAGTCCGGTCTGCTGGCTCGGGTACGGCAGCGGGAGAATATCGAGCTGATTCTGAATACCGTGGTGACGGCGCTGGAGAGTGACGCGCAGGGTCTGACGGGACTCCGCCTTCGGAACACAGAGGACCATACGGAAAGCGGGCTGAGCGTGCAGGGGCTCTTTGTGGCCATCGGCCAGGTGCCGGACAATGCAGCCTTTTCCGATCTGGTAGAGCTGGATGCGCAGGGGTATATTGCAGCGTCCGAGGACTGCTGCACCCGAACGCCGGGCGTTTTCACGGCAGGCGACTGCCGGACCAAGGCCGTTCGCCAGCTCACCACCGCGGCAGCGGACGGGGCCGTAGCGGGTCTCGCTGCGGCGAATCAACTGGATTGAGCGTTATCGCTCCGGGCTCAGCGATAGCTTGGCTATCGGGGCGCCCGGAGCGATGTGGCCTGCTTTGCTCGGTGGCAACCGGTCTGCGCCCGTTTGATAATTGACATGACTGTTGATTTTTTATAAAATGAAATGGTTGAGTTAATGTATATCCGTCAGGATGTATGGTTATAAATATGGTCGTTTGTCCGGGGAAAGCGGGGCAGCGGCAAGAGGATTTCATGAGGGGGCGGCGAGCCCCGACATGCTTCACATATTTGTACATTAACAAGTCAATAGTGAAGGAGGTACCGGAGTGATAGTAGTGGCCATTATTTTGGCTGCCGTTATTGCTGGTGCCATCATGTTCTTCGTCGGACGCAACAAGGAGAAGGCCGATTATGCGAAAAAGATCGGCACAGCCGAGGCTAAGTCCAGGGAGATTATTGATGATGCCATCAGAACGGCTGAAAACAAGAAGAGAGAGAGCCTCTTAGAGACCAAGGAAGAGGTCGTAAAGGCAAAGAATGACCTGGATCGGGAGATCAAGGACAGACGGCGCGAGGTCAGCGAGATCGAGAAGCGCATGCTGAAGCGGGATGAGCAGTCCGAGAAGCGGGCGCAGTCCCTGGAGAAGAAGGAAGCCGAGCTGGGAAAGACCGAGGATCGGCTGAAGAATCGGGAGGCAGAGATCGAGGCACTGCAGCAGCAGAAGATGACAGAGCTGGAGCGTGTGTCGGGGCTGACCCGGGATCAGGCGAAGTCGGAGCTTTTGAAGTCCGTGGAAGAGGACATCAAGCACGATACGGCGAAGATGATCCATGAGTACGACAATCGTGCCAAGGAAGAGGCTGAGAAGATCGGCCGTCAGTATATTGTAGAGGCCATTCAGCGCTGTGCGGCAGACCAGGTGACGGAGTCCACGGTTTCCGTGGTGCAGCTGCCCAACGATGAGATGAAGGGCCGTATCATCGGCCGCGAGGGTCGGAACATCCGCACCCTGGAGCAGCTGACCGGTGTGGAGCTGATCATTGACGATACGCCGGAGGCGGTGGTGCTGTCCGGCTTTGATCCGATCCGCCGCGAAGTGGCAAGGATTGCATTGGAGAAGCTGATCGTAGACGGCCGTATCCATCCCGCCAGAATTGAAGAGGTGGTGGAGAAGAGCCGCAAGGAGGTTGAGGATACCATCAAGGAGGAAGGCGAGGCCGCTGTCCTGGAGGTGGGTATGCACGGCATTCATCCGGAGCTGCAGAAGCTGCTGGGCCGGATGAAGTTCAGAACCTCCTTCGGGCAGAATGCCCTTCGTCATTCCGTAGAGGTGGCACAGATTTCCGGCTTACTGGCGGAGGAGCTGGGACTGGATGTGCGGATGGCCAAGCGGGCAGGTCTGCTGCATGATATCGGCAAGGCCATTGACCACGAGATGGAAGGCACCCATGTACAGCTGGGTGTGGATCTCTGCAAGAAGTACCATGAGCCGGAGGTTGTCATCAATGCGGTGGCTTCTCATCACGGCGGAACGGAGCCCACATCGCTGATCTCCTGTCTGGTGGCGGCAGCGGATGCCATTTCGGCAGCGCGTCCCGGCGCTCGGAGAAAGTCTCTGGAGACCTATACCAACCGTCTGAAGGAGCTGGAGGACATTGCCAATTCCTATAAGGGCGTGGAGAAGACCTTCGCCGTACAGGCAGGCCGTGAGGTGCGTATCATGGTGATCCCGGAGCAGGTATCCGAGGATGAGATGACCATTATGGCTCACGATATTGCGCGGCAGATCCAGGAGCAGATGCAGTATCCCGGCGTCATCAAGGTCAATGTGATTCGTGAATCGAGAGCAGTGGACTATGCAAAATAAGCTTGCCTTCGGCATGAAAATCAATCAAACAGTAAGCTGAGTAGAGCGGTGCAGTAACCGGTAGGTTTCTGCGCCGCTTTTTGAGCAATCATGCGGGAGTGAAGAAGTTTGCATCAGGCAAACTTCGTAACAATCTGACATGCATCGAAGATGCATGCTTGCCAACGGCAAGTTCATCGAGAGCTACAAGCTCGAGATGAATCCATACAGATCCAGAAAGGAGCACTTATGGAAAACCCGAGACCGGAGGGGGACGCAGCGACAGGGCGCCACAGAAAAAGATACAGAAAAAAGCCTTCCTTCTGGCGCATTCTGCGGCGGATCTTTACGACTCTGCTGCTGCTTTTTCTGATCGCAGGGGCAGGCCTGTATGTTCTTGTGGTGAAGCCGGAGTATGACAAGCTGAAGAGTACAGTGTACGACAAGCTGGCTTCGGTGGATGTGAAGGATCTGACGAAGCTGTCGGATACGAAAATCTATGACACCAACGGAGAGCTGCTGGGCATCGTGAATGCAGGACATTTCGTGTATGACGACATCAACGACATTTCCATGAACCTGCAGAATGCCTACATTGCCCAGGAGGACCGGAACTTCAAGGTGCACCACGGCGTGGACTACAAGGCCACCCTTCGTGCCCTGCTGGAGCTGATCCGGAACAAGGGAAAGATCACCCAGGGCGGCTCCACCATCACCCAGCAGGTGGTGAAAAATACCTACCTCAGTTCGGAGAGAACCTTTACCCGGAAGTTCGTGGAGATGATGCTGGCCCGGGAGCTGGAGAAAATGTATACAAAGGCCGAGATCATGGAGCTGTACTGCAACACCAATTTCTACGGCAACAACTGCTATGGTGTGGAGTCTGCCAGTCAGTACTATTTCAACAAGTCGGCCAAGGATCTGACGGTGCCGGAGGCGGCGGCACTGGCGGGAATTTCCAATGCCCCCTCCCGCTATGAGCCGGTACGTCACAAGGAGGCCTGTCTGGAGAAGCGGAACCAGGTGCTGAAATCCATGCTGGACTGCGGGTACATCACGGAGGATGAGTACAAGACCTACTGCGCCACGGAGCTCAGTGTTTCGGAGAATACCCAGGAGGGAACGGATGAGGACTACCTCAGCTCCTATGCGCTTCACTGCGCCGCCATTACCCTGATGGAGGTGAATCACTTTGAATTCGAGTACCTCTGGACGGATAAGGAAGCCGAGGCAAGCTATGATGAGAAGTACGAGGAATCCTACAATTACTATATGAATCTTCTCCGCTCCGGCGGCTACAGTGTATACACAACTCTGGATCCGGCCATACAGGAGGAGGTACAGACCCAGCTGGATGAAACCCTTCAGAGCTTTACGGATACCCAGGAGAACGGAAAGCTTGCCCTACAGGGTGCAGCTGCGGTGATCGACAACAAGACGGACTATGTGGTGGCCGTGGTGGGCGGTCGCGGCACTGAGGATAAGTACAACCGTGCCTATCTCAGCGTTCGGCAGCCCGGCTCTGCCATTAAGCCGCTGCTGGACTATGCACCGGCGCTGGACAGCGGAGAATATACACCGGCCACCCGGATCGACGACCATAAATTTGACGGCGGTCCCGGCAATTCCGGCGGCAGCTATCATGGTCTGGTGACGCTTCGTGAGGCAGTGAACCGGTCGCTGAACACGGTGGCCTGGCAGGTGCTGGCAGACCTCGGCACAAAGTATGGGCTGCAGTATCTTGCCAATATGCATTTCCAGGGGCTGAGCTGGGTGGATACCACCACGGAGGCGGTTTCCATCGGCGGCTTCACCAACGGTGTCCGGGTGGTAGATATGGCCCGGGGCTATGCTGCATTGGCCAACAACGGCCATTACAGCGGCAAAACCTGCGTCACGAAAATTGTTCAGGAGAAGGACGGTGAGCTGACCGGCAGCTGGCAGCCATCGGGTGCACAGGTTTACCGGGAGGATACGGCCTTCATGATGACGGACATCTTGAAGGGAACCATTACGGAAAGCTACGGCACGGGACACGGTCTGGCGCTGGACAATGCTATGCCCTGCGCCGGAAAGACCGGCACCACCAACGAATCGAAGGACACCTGGTTCTGCGGCTATACCAGGTACTATACCATGGCGGTATGGGTGGGCTATGACCAGCCCACCCCGATGCCCGGTGTCTACGGCGCTACGTATGCGGGAAAGATCTGGCAGAAGGCCATGAACCAGCTTCATGAGGGGCTGGAGGCGGAGGACTGGACGCAGCCCGATACGGTGGAAATGCGGACGGACCCGGAGACCGGCATCACGGACTATGCTTCTACCACAGATACGGCCCGGGCGGAGGCGTCCCTGCAGGAGAAGGAGGAGCAGAAAAACGAGAGTCGTGCACAGGAGCTGCTGACGAGCTATGAAGCGCTGGAGATCAGCAATGTGGAGGACGTCTATAAGGAAAGAGAAATTTATCAGGAGCTGAAGCCCCTGACGGATACCATCAGTGATGCGGACCTCCGGAAGGACATTCTGACGCGTCTTCTGGAACGAAAGAGCTACTTCGACAATATCGAAGCGGAAATGACGGACACCATCAAGAAGTATGAGGCGTTGAAGGAGAAGGAGTCGAAGGAACAGCAGTCCATAGATGCCTCTAAGGCCGAGGAGGCCAGACTGGAGAATGAGAAGGAGGTCAACAAGCAGTCCTTTGAGGATGCGCTGAAGACCCTGGAGGAGCTGCAGTATCAGGACAGCGATCTGGAGTCTCTCATCAATGATGCCATCGACAAGCTGCAGTACTGCGGTGATCTGAATGAGGTGCAGGACTATGTGACGGAGCTGAACCAGGCCATACAGCGGGCCCGGAGCCTCCCCACGAAGAGCGTCTACGAGGCCAAACAGGCGGAGAGCGAGGCGGCCGCCAGCATGGAGTCCGAGAACGAAAGCCGGGAGATACAGGCCATACAGGAGTCATTGTCTGCTTTGGGCTGAGCGACGGCTTGGTCGGCAGGCGCCCAAGCAGCCAACTAATGGTCAATCATTTCACAAAACGTTTACTTGCCATTCACAATTTGTTCATATTTGCCAATTATTATGTAAACATAAGCGGAAGGGATGAACAAAAAGACGAAAAACAACTCCTTCCCATAAAATTCGACAAACACACTATATAGATTTTTCATAATTACCCCGGCAGGAGTTTTGCTCCTGCTGGGGTCTCCTCTGTCGTCCTTTACTTGCGCTTTTGTCCTTTTTTCCATTCACAGTTGCAGTCCCCATATCCTGCTGATACAATGGTCGTTGCAATCCGACCATGTCGGATCCGGCTGAAGAAGCCATGAATGGAAAGGGACATAATATGACGGCAAAAAAGATTCCACATAACACTGAACGAAAAGTACTGGTCACGGGACACCGGAATCCGGATACGGATTCCATCTGCGCAGCCATTACCTATGCACAATTAAAGAACGTAACCACCAACAGTACACGCTATGTGCCCTGTCGGGCGGGCAGCCTCAATGCGGAGACCAGCTTCGTGCTGAAGTATTTCAAGGCCGCAGAGCCACAGCTCATCAATTCCGTGCGGACCCAGGTTTCGGATATTGAATACCGGAAGACCCCCGGGGTGAAGAAGAACCTCTCCCTGAAGGAAGCCTGGATGCGGATGAACGAGGGCAATGTTGTCACCATCCCGGCAGTGACCGATAACGGTAAGCTGGAGGGCCTCATTACCGTGGGAGACATTGCGAAATCCTACATGAATGTCTATGATTCCAGCATTATCTCGAAGGCGCATACCCAGTACAAGAACATCCTGGAGACACTGGAGGCTACAATGGTCTGCGGCGACGAGAGCCGTTACTGCACTGAGGGCAAGGTGGTTATTGCGGCAGCCAACCCGGAGATGATGAGCTACTATATTCAGGAGCACGACATTGTCATTCTGGGAAACCGGGCAGAGAACCAGCTGTCCGCCCTGGACAACGGGGCAGACTGCATTATCGTCTGCGAGGGTGCCAATGTGTCTCCGACCATCAAAAACCTGGCGGAGCAGAGCGGCAGAATCATCATGGTGACCAGCTACGATGCCTACACGGCAGCGCGTCTCATCAACCAGTCCATGCCCATCAGCTACTTCATGAAGACAGAGGATCTGCTGACCTTTGAGGAGGATGATTTCGTGGAGGATATCCGGGAGGTCATGGCCAATAAGCGGCACCGGGATTTCCCCATTCTCTCCAAGGACGGCCGGTATCTGGGACTGGTTTCCCGCCGGAATCTGTTGGGAAATCACGGCAAGCAGGTGATCCTGGTGGACCACAACGAGCCGGCCCAGGCAGTGGACGGCATTGAGTGCGCAGAGATCCTGGAGATCATTGACCACCATCGTCTGGGTACGGTACAGACTCTGGGCCCGGTATATTTCCGGAATCAGCCGCTGGGCTGCACCAGCACCATCATCTACCAGATGTATCAGGAGAACGGCATTGAGATCGATCCGCAGACGGCGGGACTTCTGATGTCTGCCATCATTTCCGATACGTTGCTGTTCCGCTCCCCTACCTGCACGCCTCTTGATGAGGAGGTAGGCCGGAAGCTGGCGGAGATTGCAGGTGTGGACATTGAGAAGTATGCGGTGGAGATGTTCTCTGCCGGCTCCAATTTGAAGGGAAAGAGCGATTCTGAGATTTTCTACCAGGATTTCAAGCATTTCTCTGCCGGAAAGATCAACTTCGGTGTGAGCCAGGTAACCTCTCTGAACGCCAAGGAGCTGGAGGAGCTGGTGCCGCGGCTGCTGGCCTTTGCAGAGGGCGCCTTGGAGACAGAGAAGCTGGATATGAGCTTTGTGATGCTGACCAATATCCTGAACCAGGATACGAAGCTGCTCTGCGTGGGCAGCCGCTCCAATGAGCTGGTGGACAATGCCTTCTCCGTGCACTGCGAGAAGGTCGGCGAGGGAGACAGCTACACGGCTCTTCTGCCGGGTGTGGTGTCCAGAAAGAAGCAGATGATTCCGCCCCTTTCCCTTTTTGCAGAGCAGCTGTAAAGGAGAAAAAGCATGAGAAACATTACCATGATCGGTATGCCCTCCAGCGGCAAGTCCACCGTAGGTGTGCTGCTGGCGAAGCGGCTGGGGATGAGCTTTATTGATGTGGATATCGTGATCCAGGAGCAGACCGGCCGTCTTTTGAAGGAGATCATTGCAGAGGAGGGCCATGAGGGCTTCCTTCGGGTGGAGGGCGACGTTGCCGCGTCCCTGAATCCGGACAATGCGGTGATTGCCCCGGGCGGCTCCATCTGCTATGAGGACTGGGCCATGGAGCACCTGAAGCAGATTTCCAGTATTGTGTATCTGAAGATTTCCTATGAGGAAATGCTGCAGCGCATCGGAAATGTGGTGGATCGGGGCGTTGCGATTCCGGAGGGGTATACCCTTCTGGATCTCTATAATGAACGCTGTGCCCTCTACGAGAAGTATGCCGACGTTGTCATTGATGAGGAAGGCAAGACCTGCGGCATGGTAGTGGATGAATTGCGGGCGATGTTTGAATAGGCGAGGGCTTCGCTGCGCCCGTTGGACAAGAAAAGCCTCGAGGAGATGAGCTCCTCGGGGCTTTTCTTTGTTGTGATCCACTGGATGCCTTAGAGCTTTTCGGCGGCCTTCTTGATGCCGGCCAGAAGCTCGTCATAGCCGGTATAGGCGGGGAGCTCCGGGTGGTCCTTGATGATCTGCTCTGTGCTGCGGAACAGGAAGCCGGCAGCGCTGGCCTCGATCATGCCGAGGTCATTGTAGGAATCGCCGCTGGCGATGGTATCGAAGCCGATGGACTGCAGGGCCTTCACGGTGGTCAGCTTGGAATTCTCACAGCGCATTTTGAAGCCGGTGATGGTGCCGTCTGCCGCAACCTCCAGTGAATTGCAGAAAATGGTGGGGTTTCCCAGCTTCTTCATGAGCGGGGCGGCAAACTGGGAGAAGGTATCGGAAATGATGATGACCTGAGAGAAGCTCCGCAGCTCGTCCAGGAAGTCTTTGGCACCCGGCAGCGGGTCAATGAAAGCGATGGTGTCCTGGATTTCACGAAGGCCCAGGCCGTGCTCCTTCAGAATGCCGAGACGCCAGTTCATCAGCTTATCATAATCCGGCTCATCCCGGGTCGTCCGCTTCAGCTCGGGAATGCCGCTGGCCTCGGCAAAGGCAATCCAGATCTCCGGAACCAAAACACCCTCCAGATCCAGGCAAGTAATATACATAAGAGTCCTCCTTTGTTGACATACTTTCGTTCAGAACATCATACCATATCTGTCAAATTATCTGGTATACTTTTTGATACATACAACTTAGTACCTGGAGGAAATGAAATGAAGCAGCTTGTCATCGGTATTCTGGCCCACGTGGATGCGGGAAAAACCACCCTGACGGAGAGCCTTCTCTATCGCAGCGGGAAGCTCCGCAGCATGGGGCGGGTGGATCACGGCGATGCCTATCTGGATACGGCAGAGATGGAAAAGGAAAGGGGCATCACCATTTTCTCCAAGCAGGCCCGCTTTTCTGTGGGGGTGCTGGAGGTATGCCTGCTGGATACGCCGGGGCATGTGGATTTTTCGGCGGAAATGGAGCGTACCCTTTCGGTGCTGGACTATGCGATTCTGGTGATCAGCGGGACTTCCATGGTCCAGAGCCATACGGAGACCCTCTGGCGGCTGCTTGCCCATTACAAGGTGCCGGTATTCCTCTTTGTGAACAAGATGGACCAGCCGGGAACGGATGCGGATGCGGTGCTGCGCTGTCTTCAGGAAAAGCTGGACAGCGGCTGCATAGACTTTCGGGACTTTCGGGAGTCAGAAGCGGGCGGAGAAGCCGCTTTTTCGACGGCGCTCTGTGAAAATCTTGCGCTGACCGGAGAGGACTGCATGGAGCAGTATCTGGAGACCGGCAGCATTGCCCCGGAAACGGTACGGGAAAGGATCTGCGAGCGGCGTCTCTTTCCGGTGTTCTTCGGTGCGGCGCTGAAGGCGGAGGGAGTGGACCTTCTGCTCCGGGGACTTCAGCTTCTCACGGTGGAGCCCCGCTATCCGGAGGTCCTTTCCGGCCGGGTTTTTAAGATTGCGCGGGATGAAAACGGGCAGCGGCTTAGTTACCTGAAGCTCACCGGCGGCGTGCTCCGGAACCGGATGGAGCTTCTGCCGGGAGAGAAGATCACGGAGATCCGTCTCTACAGCGGCAGCAAATATGAGGCGGTGGAGAGCGTAGCGGCGGGAGCTGTCTGTGCGCTGACCGGCATCAGCAGCCTGCAGGCCGGAGACGGCATCGGCGAAAGCGGCAAGGGGGAGGCCCTGAGCCTGAAGCCGGTGCTGGATTATGAGATTTTTTCTGAGGACACGGATGCGCTGCTGCTGCTGTACCAGACGCTGCGGGGGCTTGCCGATGAGTTTCCGGAATTACATCTACTCTATGACAGCGAGCTGAAGGAGATCCATGTGCAGCTGATGGGCGAGGTGCAGACGGAGATTCTGGCGCGGCTGGTGCAGGAGCGCTTCGGCCTGACGGTGCACTTCGGCAGCGGCAGCATCCTGTACCAGGAGACCATCGCGGAGCCGGTGGAGGGCGTGGGCCATTTTGAGCCCCTCCGACACTATGCTGAGGTGCATCTTCTGCTGGAGCCGCTTCCCCGGGGCAGCGGTCTACAGTTCGCCGCCGATTGTCGGGAGGAAATGCTGGCGGGCAACTGGCAGCGGCTGGTGCTGCAGCATCTTAGGGAGCGGGAGCATGTAGGGGTCCTGACGGGTTCGCCCATCACGGACATGCGGATTACGCTGATTGCCGGAAAGGCGCATCTCAAGCATACGGAGGGCGGCGATTTCCGGGAGGCGACCTGGCGGGCTGTGCGGCAGGGACTTCGGAAGGCGGTGAATGTGCTGCTGGAGCCCTTCTATGCCTTTCAGCTCAGGCTGCCGCAGGAGTATGTGGGCCGGGCCATGACGGATGTCAGCAACATGCAGGGAAGCTTCGAGGCACCGGAGACGGAAAACGGTATGAGTGTCCTTTCCGGCCGGGCGCCGGTCGTCGCCATGCGGGATTACCAGAAGGAGGTCATGATCTATACCAAGGGCCGGGGGCAGCTTTTCCTGCGGTTGGACGGCTATGAGAAATGTCACAATGCCGAGGACGTGATCCTGGCGAAGCACTATGATCCGGATGCGGACGTCCTGAATCCCAGCTCCTCTGTTTTCTGCGCCCACGGCAGCGGCTTTATCGTGCCCTTCGATGAGGTGGAAAACTATATGCAGGTGCCCTCGCCGCTCACGGAAAAGCCGGCGCAGCAGACATTGTCGGATGCCGATGCCGTGCGGCTTGCCCGCCGCAGCTCTGCCGAGTCCTACCGGAAGGCCGGGCATTATATCGGGGATGCGGAGCTCGAAGACATTTTCATAGGCACCTATGGGCAGATCCGGAACCGGGCGAAGGAGGTCAATGAAGCCGATGCCCGCACGATCCGGGCCCGGGAAAAGGAAGAAAATCTCCGGAGAGCCCAGGAAAACCGGCAGAATCGCGGTCTGTCCCGGAAGGAAAAGGTGAAGCAGTATCTTCTGGTGGACGGCTACAATATCGTGTTCTCCTGGCCGGAGCTGAAGGCACTCGCGGCGGAGAATCTGGATGGTGCCCGGGGACGGCTGCTGGAGATTCTGTCCAACTTCCAGGGCTATACGGAGCAGCAGGTCATCGCGGTCTTCGATGCTTATCGGGTGCAGGGGCATGCGGTGGAGCAGTTCCGCTACCATAATATAGAGGTGGTGTTCACGAAGGAGGCCCAGACCGCGGACGAGTATATTGAGCAGCTTTCTCATACGCTGTCGGAGAAGCATCAGGTGACCATTGCCACCAGCGACCGGGTGGTGCAGGTCATCACCTGGTCCGGCACCGGGGTGCGGATTCTGTCGGCCGAGAGCCTCCTCGATGAGGTGGAGCATGTGAACCGGGAGATCCGGTCAGAGCATCTGAAGAGCAGTGTGCCCGGAAAGACGCTTGGCGCGCAGCTGCAGATTCCGCCTTGTGAAAAGAAAGACTCAATGCTATAATGCATGGGTTATCAAGACAAAGTGTGTTCGAGACCTTCCACACGTAAAACAAAACTAAAGGAGAATCAAAATATGAACAAGACAACGACTATGCTTGCGCAGGCAGCTGTCATCGCCGCGATCTATGTGGCTCTGACGCTGGCGTTCGCGCCCATCAGCTTCGGCGCCATTCAGTTCCGGATTTCGGAGGCGCTCTGCATTCTGCCGTACTTCACCTTTGCAGGTGTGCCGGGTGTGGCCATCGGCTGCTTCCTGGGCAATGTACTGGGCGGTGCCGCTCTGCCGGACATCATCTTTGGTACACTGGCAACCTTGATCGGCGCCATCGGAAGCTATCAGCTCCGCAGGGTCAACAAGTGGCTGGTGTGTGTGCCGCCCATTGCGGCCAACACCATCATTATCCCCTTCGTACTGCGTTATGCGTACGGTACCACGGATATGATCCCTTACCTGATGCTGACAGTGGGCTTCGGTGAGGTGCTGGCCATCGGCGTACTGGGCAATGTGCTTCTGGCGGCATTGGAGCCCGCAAGACAGCATATTTTCCGCAAGGCATAAGCTTGTTTCGATAAAGGAAAGGCAGCAATTATGTATCAGATAAAATTTGATCAGCCCGTACACGTTCACTTCATCGGCATCGGCGGCATTTCCATGAGCGGTCTCGCCGAGATCCTGCTGGATCGCGGCTTCAGGGTGTCCGGCTCCGATATGAAGGAAAGCGGTCTGACGGATCATCTGCAGGAGCTGGGCGCGAAGATCGGCTTCCCCCAGAGTGCGGACAATATTGAGGCTTCCATTGATGTGGTGGTCTATACCGCGGCGATCCATCCGGACAACCCGGAGCTTCGGGCGGCGGAGGCCGCCGGCATTCCCCTTTTGACCCGGGCAGAGCTGCTGGGCGAGATCATGCGGAATTACCGGCAGGCCATCAACATCTCCGGTACCCACGGCAAGACCACAACCACCTCCATGATCACGGAGATTCTGCTGGAGGCTCATCGGGATCCTACGGTGACGGTCGGCGGTATGCTGAAGGACATCGGCGGCAACATCCGTGTGGGACAGTCGGAGCTCTTTGTGGCGGAGGCCTGTGAGTATACCAATTCCTTCCTTTCCTTTTTCCCGACCATTGAGGTGATTTTGAATGTAGAGGCGGATCATCTGGACTTCTTCAAGGATCTGGATGACATCCGGCATTCCTTCCGGCGCTTTACGGAGCGTCTGCCCGAGGATGGTCTTCTGGTGATCAACAAGGACATTGCGCACTTTGAGTACTTCACGGAGGGGCTTTCCTGCAAGGTGGTGACCTTCGGCCATGACCGGACGGCGGATTATACCGCAAACTTCATCAGCTACGATCGTTTTGCCCGGCCTACCTATACGCTGTTCGAGAAGGGACAGGAAATCTGTCAGATTACCCTGGGTGTCACGGGCGAGCACAACATCTACAATTCCCTTTCCGCCATTGCGGTGGCGCGGGAGCTCGGTGTGGATATGAAGGCCATTACGGCAGCGCTGAAGCGCTTCACCGGCACGGACCGCCGCTTCCAGAAGAAGGGAACCGTGAACGGCTTCACCATCATTGATGACTATGCCCATCATCCCCAGGAGATTGCGGCAACCATTGAGGCGGCGAAGAAGTATCCCCACAGAAAGCTCTGGGTGGCCTTCCAGCCCCATACTTATTCCCGTACAGCGGCGCTGATGGATGATTTTGCCGGCGCGTTGGCTACGGCAGATGAGATCGTTCTGGCGGATATCTATGCGGCCCGGGAGAAGAATACCATCGGCATCAGCTCGGCGGATCTTCGGCAGCATATGCTGGAGCAGAATACCAATGTTTACTACATTCCCAGCTTCGAGGAAATCGAGAAGTTCCTGGAGGAGCGGCTGCAGCCCGGAGATCTTCTGATCACCATGGGCGCCGGCGACATCTATAAAGTAGGTGATGCGCTGCTGACTTTGCCTGGAGCGGAATTGGAGAACTAAAATCATCATCCATACTCAAAGAAGACTTTGCCTGCCGCAGGCAAAGTCTTTTTGTTATCCGCCAAAACTTTTTTCTCCACAAATGTGGATGGAAATCCACCGAAAAATGTGGATAAGTCTGACTCTTCCATAGCGAAAATACATGGCATTCATCTGTTCTCAAATTGGAAAAGCACGTATTTCCGTGCTTTTTTCCCTGTAAAATAAAAAATAGGAATGGCACTCTGCTTGACTTTTCAGTAGTCCACTTTATCCACAGCAATGTGGATAAGTTATGTGGATAAAGTTGTGGAGCACTGCCGTTGAAGTGGAAAATAAAGTGTGCTATATTCACTCCACAAAATTCAAGGATAGGGGTGAAATTGAGCGATGGGAACGAATATTGATGACAGACTGGCGGTGCATGCCACCTGCATTTCCAATGATTTTCTGGACCGGTACATGGCAGCAGCGAACGGCGATTATATCAAGGTGTATCTCTTTATGCTGCGGCATCGGGGAGAGAAGTTCTCCGTAAAGGATGCGGCGGATGCGCTGAACCTGACGGATAATGACATTGAGCGGGCGGTGCGCTACTGGGAGAAGCAGGGCGTATTCTCCGGCGGTGCCGGACAGCGGGTAGAGGAAGAAATTCAGAGCGAGGCGGAGATGACCGCTTCCGAGGAAGCCCTGGAGAGAGCGGCCGTGCAGAATAGTGAGGCGGCACAGAAGAAGAGCGCGAAGTCTGCCGCAGTACCGGCGCCGGGAAAGAGCAGTCTGGAGCAGATTCAGGACGATGAGGAATTCGCCGGCATTCTCTTTGTGGCGAAGCATGTACTGCCCAGCCTTCCCACCGGACAGCAGATCGATACCCTGGCGTACATGTACCAGGACCTGAAGATGAACGCGGAGCTCATCGAGTTCCTGCTGGAGTATTGTGCCGGCATCGAGAAGACCTCCTCCAAGTACCTCACCAAGGTGGCCATCGACTGGCATGAGAACGGCATCCATACGGTGAAGCAGGCCCAGAAGAAGATCCGGGATTTCGAGGAGAAGAAGGCCCGGGGCACAAGACAGTCCTCAAAGCCCAATCGGTTTATCAATTTCCAGCAGAATGATGTGGACTATGACCGCATCGCCCAGCAGAAGGTAATGGAGCGGATTCAGCATGGCGTTGAGTAATGCACAATACAATGAGATCATGAAGGTTTACGGAGATCGTCAGCTCCGGAGCTATCGGGAGCAGCAGGAACGCATACGGAAAGCGTATGGGCAGGTTCCTGCTCTTTCGCAGTTGGATGCGCAGATCGCCGGGGAGTCCGTGGCGGCAGCAGAGGCCCTGATGGCCGGAGACCGGAGCCGGAAGGCAGGACTCCGGGATCGGATCCGTCAGCTCAGCGGTGAGAAGCAGCGGCTTCTTCAGGAGGCGGGCTTCCCGGAGAACTACCTGGAGCGCTGGTATACCTGCGCAGACTGTCAGGACACGGGCTTCATCGACGGAAAGAAATGCCATTGCTTCCAGGCCATGCAGAGCCGGCTCCTCTATCGCCAGTCCAATGTGGAGAAGCTGGTGCAGGTGCAGAATTTCGAGCATTTTGACCTCTCCATCTTCGATAACCGGGAGCCCATTTCCATGGCCAACGGCAAGACCAACCGGGATTACATGCGCTATCTCCGGGATGCCCTGCAGAAGTGGTGCCGGGAATTCGATGCGAAGCACGGCAGCATTATCCTGATGGGCGGAACGGGGACCGGCAAGACCTTTCTCATCAACTGCGTCACGAAGGCACTGCTGGACAGCTATCACAGCGTGATCTACTTCACCAGCACGGATCTCATCGAGAGCTTCGGCAGGATGATGAAGGATGAGGGAGAGCAGGAGCTCAGCGAGGCGCTGCTGCAGGCAGATCTTCTGGTGATCGACGACCTGGGCACGGAGCTGGTGAACAGCTTCACCACCTCGAAGCTTTTCTATGTTCTGAACCAGCGCATGATCCTGGGAAAGTCCGTCATTATCTCCACGAACCTCAGCTTCAAGAGCATGCGGGACATCTATTCGGACCGTATTGTTTCCCGGATTATGTCGGAGTACGAGATCGTGCCGCTCTACGGACGGGATCAGCGGCTTTAAGACATTGACATAATATTCAGCAGAACTGCTTGATTTACCCGTAAATTATCCCTTTTTTACATAGACTTTTCATAGAAAATCGGGTATGGTTTCAATGGCTATTAATCTGTTTTTTTTGAGAGGAGAAAAAATGTCAGATTCCAGAACATCAGAATTCATTGAGAGAATTCCCGTGGGACCCCTTGCGCTGGTTCCGCTGAAGTCTATTGAACCCCTGGGCATTCGCGTCAACAACTATCTCGCAGAGTGGAGAAGCGACCGGGAGAGCGAGCATAAGCACACCATTGCCTTTGAGGGCTACCAGAAGGACAGCTACATTGTTCCCGCAAAGATTTCCCGTTTCGGTACCGGCGAGGCGAAGGGCGCCATCCTGGAGACCGTTCGCGGCAAGGACATCTACTTCCTGGTGGATGTGATGAATTATTCTCTGACCTATTCCCTGTTCGGACAGGTGAACCACATGTCACCGGATGATCATTATGCCGACCTCAAGCGTCTGATCGCGGCGACCACCGGCAAGGGCAAGCGTATCAACGTGATCATGCCCTTCATGTATGAGTCCCGTCAGCATAAGCGTGCCACCCGTGAGTCTCTGGACTGTGCACTGATGCTGCAGGAGCTGCACCAGATGGGCGTGGAGAACTTCGTGACCTTCGATGCCCATGATCCTCGTGTCATGAACGCCATTCCGGCAGATTCCTTCGACAACGTGTCCTGCACCTACCAGTTTATCAAGGCGCTGCTGCAGAACGTGGATGATCTGACCATCGACAAGGACCACATGATGATCATTTCTCCGGACGAGGGCGGCATGAACCGTGCCATCTACTATGCCAATGTCTTAGGCCTGGATATGGGTATGTTCTACAAGCGCCGCGATTACACAAAGGTGGTGAACGGCCGGAACCCCATCGTGGCACATGAGTTCCTGGGCTCTTCAGTAGAGGGCAAGGACGTGATCATCATCGACGACATGATCTCCTCCGGTGAGTCTCTGATCGACACCGCGAAGGAGCTGAAGCAGAGAAAGGCACGCCGCGTATACGCCTGCTGCACCTTCGGCCTCTTCACCAACGGACTGTCGAAGTTCGACGAGGCTTATGCCAACGGCACGCTGGCAGGCATCCTGACCACCAACCTGATCTACCAGACCCAGGAGCTTCTGGAGAGACCGTGGTACATCAATGTCGACATGGCGAAATACATCGCTCTCCTCATCGACCATATGAACCACGATATGTCCATCTCCACCATTCTGGATCCCATCGATCGGATCAACACAAGAGTGGCAGAGTACAAGCAGCTTCATGCGCAGGACAATGCACAGCTTAGCCTGGATCTGGACTGAGCCGCAGTGAAAAACAGATAACA
>CAVATZ010000022.1:0-29436 GCA_963591655.1 Clostridiales bacterium | reverse complement strand
TTTAAAGAATCTTCAGGGTCTGTGTATTATTCGATCTTTGATTTTCAAGGTTCTTCGTTGTCGCCCTGTCTTGCGGCGACTTGACATACTATACAGGGTCAACGCGATTTGGTCAAGGACTTTTTTCGATTTTTTTCGAACTTTTTTTTACGACCTCTTATCCAGCCCGAAATATGCCACTGCTCTGGCAATGCCGTCCTGATCCACCTCTGCCGTCACATACTCCGTATAGGGATCCAGCGCCGGGTCATGCTGCCCCATGGCAACGGTATGTCCGCAGTGCAGGAACATTTCGAGATCATTGGTGCTGTCGCCGAAGGCATAGGCCTCCTCCCTGCCGCAGCCGAAGTGCGCCAGGATACGATCCACCGCAACACCCTTGCTGTGCTCCTTCGGCACACACTCATAGAAGCCATCCCGCCGATCGATCAGCGTAAAGTCCGCCGCAAACGCCCGGTGAAAGCCTTCTGTGTCTGAATGCTCATCTGCCTGTATACAGAATTTGGAGATCTCATAGTCTCCGTCGTAGGGTGTCGGATCGATACCGCCTTCATTGCCCACATAATACAGGAGCCGCTCATAATGCGCGCGAAGGGCAGGATGCGCCTCCAGCAACGCAGAAGAAGGCTGACAATGCCAGCCGCTCCTTCCTTCCATGAATAAGAGCACACCATAGCGGTCTGAGGCAGCCTTGATCTGCTGCTTCAGTGCCTCGCTGAGGGCATGGTAATAGAGCTGCTGCCCCCGGTACAGCAGCTCTGTCCCGCAGCCGCACAGGAACCCGTCTGCCGGAACCGCCGACATTACCCCCTGCAGCATGCCGCTGGTACGACCGCTGTTGACAAAAACGAGATTCCCGGCCTCCTTGGCTGCAGACAATGCCTGCAGCGCAGAAGCCGGGATCACACGTTCCTCATTCATCAATGTTCCGTCCACATCAAAAAAGAGAAGCTTCATATCTTTAATTATCCTCCAGGAAGCCCATAAGACTGTTCTTGTACTTGGGCAGGCTGATCTTCTTCAGGGCCTTCGCCTCGATCTGACGCACACGCTCACGGGTGACGCCGAACATCTGACCCACCTCCTCCAGGGTATGGGACTCCTCGCCGTGCAGGCCGAAACGATAGATGAGAACATCCCGCTCCCGGTCCTTAAGATTCAGAAGGAGCTTATCGATCTCCTCCTTCAGCATCACATTGGCGGCATTCTGCTCCGGAGAAACCATCTTCTCGTCTGCCACGAAGTCGGACAGGTTGGAGTCCTCCTCGTCGCCTACCGGGGTCTCGAGACTGGTGGGCTGCTTGGAAACATCCAGAATCTCCTTCAGCTTCTCCTCCGGCATATCCAGCTCCTTGGCCAGCTCCTTGAGAGAGGGCTCGTAGCCCAGCTCCAGGGTCAGACGCCGCTGGGTACGGGTCACCTTGTTGATGCTCTCTACCATATGCACCGGTACACGGATGGTTCTGGACTGGTCTGCCAGCGCTCTGGTGATGCCCTGCCGGATCCACCAGGTAGCATAGGTGGACAGCTTGAAGCCCTTTTCCGGTTCAAACTTCTCTACGCCCTTCATCAGGCCCAGATTGCCCTCCTGAATGAGGTCCAGAATGCTCATGCCGCGGCCGGTGTAGCGCTTCGCGATGGAAACCACCAGACGCAGGTTGGCCTCAATGAGACGCTGCCGTGCCACCATATCGCCGTCCTTGCTGCGCTTCGCCAGAGAAAGCTCCTCCTCCGGGGTCAGCAGGGGGATGGTGCCGATTTCCTTCAGATAGAAGCGAACCGGGTCATCCGTGTCGATACCGCTGAGAAGGTTCAGGGACTCAAGGTCAATGTTGTCCTCGTCCTCATCAAACTCATCCTCATCCTCATCGTCGAAATCATCATTTTTCGGGTCGCCGGACTCGATTTCCTTCAGGCTCTGCTCGTCCACATCCGGAACGATCTCAACGCCCTTCTCTTCTATAAACTTCTGAATGTATTCCATCTGCTCGTCCGCCACCTCATAGCCATGGAAGGCATAGGCAACCTGACTTTCGTCAATGGAGTTTTTATTGCTGCGGCCCTTCTTGATGAGCTCGTCCACAATTCTCAGCAATGTAATTCTGTCAATCTGCTGTGCTGCAGCTGCTGTATTTTTCTTCGCCATTTTTCACCTTATATTCGTTTCTTTATTATGCAAAAGTGTATTTTAGCCTATTTCCCGCAAAAGCAAAAGCCCCCAAAAACAAAAAGTTTTGCAAAAGTTTTGCAGGATATCTAGTGCTTTTTTACAATCTTGCTTTTATACTAAATGAAAACCAAAAAACAGGAGACAATTATGTATCGATTTATTGCATTGGATCTGGACGGCACCCTCACCAACTCCCGGAAGGAGGTTTCCCAGCATACCGTTGATGTGCTGCAGGAGGCCGCTGCGAAGGGAACCCACATTATCCTGGCCTCCGGCCGACCTCTGGTGGGGGTAATGCCGATTGCCCGGAGACTGGAGCTTCCCCGCATCGGCGGCTACGTGCTCTCCTATAACGGCGGAGAGGTGGTGGACTGCAGCACCGGAGAATGCCTCATTCACAAGACCATCCCCATGGAATACTATGAGGACATCTGTGCCTCGCACCGGGACTTCGACGTGGCGCTGGTGAGCTACAGTCCGGAGGGGGCCCTGACAGAGGAGCCCGATGACCCCTATGTGCATATCGAGGCCAAGATCAATCACATCCCCATCATCCAGGTTCCCTCTCTGGCCAAGGCCCTTCCCGAGCCGGTGGTGAAGTTCCTGGCCGTCGGCGAGCATGAAAAGCTGAAGCGCTACCAGCAGTTCCTCCGGGAAAAATACGGAGATGCCCTGAATCTCTTCTTCTCAGAAACCTATTTCCTGGAAATCGTACCGCCGAAGATCGAAAAAGCCGCCTCGCTGGCGAAGATCCTGCAGCTTCTGGGCGGAAGCCGGGAGGAACTCATTGCCTGCGGCGACGGCTATAACGATATTACCATGATTGACTATGCCGGTCTCGGTGTGGCCATGGAAAACGCCCAGGACATCCTTCGGGAGCGGGCCAACTACATCACCGATACCAATGACAATGACGGCGTGGCCCAGGTGGTGGAGAAATTCCTGCTGGGACGCTGAGCAGCCCGGATCAAACGCATTCAAAAAGGCGAGGCACCCTGCAGTGTCTCGCCTTTCTTCATTTCCTATGCCTTAGACTTCATTGTCCGCAGCATGAGCTTCACCAGTTCATTCAGCACAATCACGGTCAGCGCCGTCAGCACCATTTTCAGCCACATGCCGGCAGAAAGAGCCACGGTCTCAAATACCGCCGCACCGAACTGGGTGATGAGGAACTGCAGCACCAGCACCAGCAGGAAAACGCCCAGCATCAGCTTGTTCCTAAGCAGGTTCCGGAACATGGGCGTGTCGTCCAGCTCCCGGCAGTTGAAGGCATTGAACAGCTGGAACAGCACAAAGAGGGTAAAGAGTACCGTTGCTTCCTCCTCCGGAGCCGCTCCCAGGAAATTCCGGAAATGCTGCAGCATGAAGATCGCAGAAATATACAGACCGTTGGCAAAGATCCGGATCAGCATGCTCTTTGAAAGGATATTTTCATTTCGCCTGGTGGGCTTATGCTTCAGAAGATCCGCACGAATCGGCTCAAGGCCCAGGGTCAGGGCAGGAGGGCCGTCCATGATGATGTTGATCCACAGGAGCTCCAGCGCCGTGAAGGGTGCCTGGAAGCCCGCCAGGATGGATGCGATTACCACCACAACCGAGGACACATTCACCGTCAGCTGAAACTGGATGAAGCGTTTAAAGTTTTCATAAATGCCGCGGCCCCACTGCACCGCCTTCACAATGGTCGAGAAGGAATCATCCAGCAGCACCATGTCGCTGGCCTCCTTCGTCACGTCTGTTCCCGCAATGCCCATGGCGATGCCCACATCCGCATGCTTGATGGCCGGGGCATCGTTGATGCCATCACCGGTAACCGCTACCACATTCTTCTCTTCCTTCAGAAGCTTCACCACCCGCATTTTCACGAGAGGCGTACTCCGGGCAATCACCTGGATCCGCTTCAGCTCCTGCTTGAGCTCCGCATCGCTGAGCTTTTCAATGTCGGCGGCCTCCACCGCGATGTGATCCGCATCCAGCATATGGAGCTCCTCTGCGATGGCCCGGGCGGTACGAATATTGTCGCCCGTCAGCATTTTCACTTCAATGCCGGCGCTTCGGCAGGTCCTGATGGCCTCATAGACATCCGGGCTCAGCGGATCAGAAATCACCACGAAGCCGTCAAACAGCATTTCCTGCTCCAGCTCTGCCTGGGCTTCTCCGTGATAGCCCTGCGGCAGCTCTCTGTGCGAAAAGGCCAGCAGACGTCCCGCCTTGCTCTGGAATCCCTCCATAAGCTGAAGAATTTTCGCTTTCTCCGCCTCGCCGACATTGACACAAAGGGACAGGATCTTCTCCGGATTTCCCTTTGTATACAGAATGCAGTTTCCGTTTTCCCGAACGATGGTGCTCATGTCCTTGTTCTGGGAGGAGAAGGGGAAGATCCGGACGATATCGGCCTCATGCCGCAGCACCTGGTAGTCCGTTCCGGCCTTGTCCGCCGCCGCCAGCAGAGAGCATTCCGTGGGATTCCCGATGAAGGACCAGGCACCGTTTTCCCGGGAAATGTTGGCGTTGCTGTTGATGCAGAAGTTGCGCAGCAGGCGAGTATCCGTCAGGTTCTCCGGCTCTGTCAGCTCCCCGTGGGTGTAAATCTTCTGCACCGTCATCTTGTTTTCCGTCAGGGTACCGGTTTTGTCGGAGCAGATGATGTTCACGCAGCCGATGGTCTCACAGGCGATCATCTTCTTCACCAGGGCGTTTTCCTTGGACATCTTGATGATGTTCAGGGCCAGGGAAACCGCCACGATGGTGGGAAGTCCCTCCGGCACTGCGGCCACGATGAGCACGATACTGGTGATGAAGGCATCGGAAACCGTATCCAGATTCAGCTGTCCCCGCAGAATGAACTGCACCAGTTCTATCATAAAAACGATGGCAGCCGCAGATGCGCCCAGCACCGTGATCTGCTTTCCCAGCTTGTCCAGCTTCTCCTGCAGCGGCGTGGTGGTCTTCTCAATGGAGGACAGCTCCTGGGCGATCTGGCCGAACTCGGTATCATTTCCCACACCAGTCACCAGCATCCGTCCGTTTCCGGCGGACACGAAGCAGCCGGAATACAGCATATTGGCCCGCTCCGCCACCGGCGTAGCCTCGCTGCAGACAAAGTCCGCATTCTTCTTCACCGGAAGGCTCTCTCCCGTCAGCGCAGACTCGTCCACCGACAGATCATTGCTGTCCAGGAGACGTCCGTCCGCCACGATCTTGTCGCCGGTTTCCGCCATGATGATGTCACCCACCACGATGTCCTTCTGGGTCACCAGCTGAGCTTCACCGTTCCGCAGCACCTTGATCAGGGTATCCTCGTTGATCCGGTTCAGCGCCTCGAAGGCCTTCGCACTCTTTCCTTCGGTAATGATGGTGATCACCACCGACAGGGAAATCGCGGCAAAGATGCCGACGCATTCCAGGAAATTGTACTCCCCGCCGGTGAAATAGCGGGTAATGTTGACTGCCAGGGTAATGACGGCAGCAAAAATCAACATCAGCAGCATTGGCTCCGTGGAGGCCTCCCAGATCCGCCGGGCCAGCGACTCATGACTCTGGGCCGCAAAGGAATTGGCGCCGTACTTCGCCCGGGATTCCTCTGCCTGGCTGTCGCTCAGCCCCTTCGCCCTGTCGGTGCCGGTCTTTTCCAGCAGCGCCTCCCGGGACAGCAAAAAAGCATCCTTCATCTCTTCTCTCCTCTTCTTTTCTCCTGATTGTAGTGACCGTTTAGCACCACATCGCCAAACATAAAAAAACGAGGCCACATGCATAGCCCCAAAAAGCTATGCATGAGTCTCGTTCATTAAGACAAGCCAGAGGAAAGCTCCCCAGTATGTTGACTTGTCACGCATTTGCGTCACTACTCCCTCATTCATATGAATTGCGTTCATTAAATCATGAGAGAAAGCGGTTAGTCAATCATAACATCTTTTCCTGTTCCCGTCTTTTCTTTTTGTATTCATACATCATTTGATCCGCTTCTGTCACCACATCCTGAATGTTGTTGTATTTCGGGTCATACCAGGCGTAGCCGATGGAAATGGAGGGCGTCCTTGCTTCCTTTTCCCGCAGTTTCTGTATATCCATAAAAAAATCATGATTCAGCTGCTCGATTTCCTGCAGACGTTCCAGAAGAATCACGCAGAATTCGTCACCGCCGTACCGGAAGCATTTGCCGTATCGCGAATACGTCCGGCGCACGCACTGTCCCAGTGACCGCAGGATCGCATCTCCTGCAGCGTGGCCGAAGGTATCGTTGATTTCCTTGAAGCGGTCCACATCAAAGAAGAGCACGGCACAGGGCTGCTCCAGATGTGCAATGTAGTTCTCATAGCCGCGGCGGTTCAGAAGCTCCGTCATCTCATCCGTCTGCTGGATCATTTCCAGCGTAAAGACATAGCAGAGAATGCTCGCGCTGCTGAGCACTATGTAATCCACCTTCAGAGAGCTGTCATAAAGCTGGATCGAAATGCCCGCCAGCAGCCAAAGAAGGATCAGCACAAAGACAATGGCACCGGTATACTGATAGCGGTGGATATTCCGCAGCACCACAAAGAGGCTGTAGAGAATGGATACCGTATAGGCCAGTATGTAGAGCCAGTAGAATTGTCCATGACTGTAGCTGCTGCTCATGTCTACACAGAAAATGTAGCCGTTAAAGCAGGAGACCAGCTCCAGCAGCGCGTGCAGAAGCACAAACAGCAGAATGTTCCTGTGGTAGCGCTGATCCAGCACCAGGGCAAACATGAAGCTGATGGAGGGCGCGATGGACAGTTCTGTGAATTTCACTGCGATATGCAGGATGCGGGTTCCGCTGCCCAGGTCCTGCAGAAAAACGCCCAGCCATTCACAGCAGGTTGCAATCGCAATGAGGCCGAAAAAAAAGCGAAACATCTTTTTTCGTTCCTTCCCCAAAGAATTGCTGCGGGACACGAAGAGCTGCATGATCAGCATGGAAAATATTTCCAAGTATATAATAACCGTATAATATCGATTCATAAGCTTTCCTCAATCCGTACTTTAGCACGTCAATCCGTCCAGTGTAAAGACAATTGAGATAATTTTATTACAAGCCAGTTTATTTAATGCAAAATTCTCGTAAAGTTTAAGCCCATATTCAAATTTGTAATTGTTTACAGGATTTGCAGGCAGCGCAGCCGCCCAGGGCGGTTTCCCGGAGCTCCGCCGGAAGCCGCCTGCCTACCTGGTACATGGCCTCCAGCATCTCGTCAAAGGGAATCAGCTGCCGAATCCCCGCCAGAGCAATCTCCGCCGCCGTCAGTGCATTGGCCACGCCGGCCGCATTCCGGTTCTGACAGGGGTACTCCACGAGACCGCCCACCGGATCACAGACAAGGCCCAGCATATTCATGAGCACTGTTGTCGCCGCATCCAGACACTGCCGGGGACTGCCTTCCATGAGCGCCACTGCCGCCGAAGCGGCCATAGCGGCGGCAACGCCCACCTCCGCCTGACAGCCGCCCACCGCACCGGCCACCGTGGCGTTTCGCATGGCGAGATAGCCGACAGAGCCGGCATTGAACAGGGCATCCACGATCTGCGCATCGGTGAATGCATACTGCTCCTGCATGGAAAGCAGCAGTCCGGGCACAACACCGGCCGAGCCTGCCGTGGGTGCCGCCACGATGAGTCCCATGGAGGCATTGGTTTCCAGCACTGCCATGGCATAGCTGATGGCCCGCTGCAAAAGAGGACCGCAGAGATTCTGCCCCGCCCGGAACTGCCGGTCCAGCTTTCCGGCTTCTCCGCCGATGAGACCGCCCATGGACTGCACCGGCTCCTGCAGCGGTTTTTTTGCCGAAGTCTTCATGATTTCCCAGGCCTTCTGCATGCGGGCATTCACCGCATCCGCATCGGTCTCGCCCAGCAGACATTCCCGCTGCCGCATGACAGCCGAAATGGACAGCTTCTGTTCATCACAGAGCTGCAGCAGCTCCTCCGCCGACTTGAATTCCATATTCATTGCTTCCGCCTCCCTACTGCTGCACGATCATTACGTCATGAATATGCGGATTCTGCCGCAGCAGCCGGTCCACATCCTCCGGCAGACGCTCATCCGATTCCACAATGGTATAGGCCTTGCTGCCCTTTTCTTCCCGGAACAGCCGCATGAAGGCGATGTTCACGCCACGGTCGCTGAGGGTCTTCGTGATGTGGGCCACCACACCCGGCTTGTCCTGCTGCACCACAATCAGTGCATTGTATTCGCCGGTGAAGTCCACCTCCACGCCGTTGATCCGCACGATCCGCACCTTTCCGCCGCCCAGAGACTCGCCCCGGATGCACATCACCTGCCCGGCAGCATTTTCCATCCGGATATCCACCGTATTGGGATGCACCTCGGTTTCCGTCTCATTGGTCATAAACCGATAGGCAATGCCCCGTTCCTCTGCGATCTGAAAAGAATCCCGGATCCGACTGTCATCTGCCGAAAAGCCCAGAATGCCGCCCAACAGGGCCCGGTCCGTACCATGTCCGTGATAGGTCTTTGCAAAAGAACCGTATAAGGTGAAGTCCACCCGCTGCAGCGGCGGTGTCAACATTTTCTGGGCCAGGAAGGCGATGATTTCCGCCCCGGCGGTATGGGAACTGGAGGGGCCGATCATGTTGGGCCCCAATACATCAAATACACTGATAAAAGCCATGCTTATGTCTCTCCTACGCTGTGTATGCCATGACAACAAAAAAGGAAGAAGAACCTGAAAACGATTCCCCTCCCTTGGTGTATATCACATTCTGTTGCTTTCTTCAATGCTTTGCGGCTGCCGGTCCGTACTGCTGCACCAGCTTCTCTTCCTTCTCAGCCTGCTCCGCAGCCTTCTGCTGTGCCTGCTCATCCATCTCGGAAAACATATCCGCATCCACGACATTAAAGTAAATATCCTGGTACTGGGTATGCTCGCTGTTCATATAGACCCGCACATCAAAGCAGCGATTGGTGAAGTCATAAAGAGAGCCGCTGCTCTCGCTGTCCGCATAGTACTCCTCCGGCAGCAGCTGCGCCGTCTCATTGATGGCCAGGTGCTTGGAAAGAATCCGGTTCCGGACGCCCCGATCCTGTCCCTCCACAAATTCGTTGGAGTAAACAATGATATCCGAGCCCGCGATGGCGGAGGACTGGGTTTCCAGATGGAAGCTCACATTGTCACTGATAATGTAGGCCTTCTGGGTCTTTCGGCTCACCGGGTCATTGACCTTACCCTCAAGGTAATCGCCGTCGATCACCAGCTTGACCGGCAGGGTGCCGGACACGGATGCCCCGCTGCCCTTTGCAGCATAAGCCGGTGCCGTCATGAGGCCGCTGCACAGCAACACAGCCAGAACCCCTGTCAGCCAGCGTCTGCATCTGTCAAATATATTCATAAATACTTATCTCCCTGTTTGAAATCTCGTACAATTCTTATAAGCTTTTCTCTGTTGCACGGATTTAATGGGATTATAAACGAAAATGGGCGATTCATCAAGGAATCGCCCATTTCTTTCATAGGATCGTAAGCTTTTCGTAAGCTCAGGCCAGAACCTTCACGAAGCTCTTCTTACCCTTCTTCAGGACCTTGCCGTCCCGGAAGTCTGCTGCCGTATAGCTTGCCGCAATATCTGTAACCTTCTCACCGTCCAGAGAAACACCGCCCTGCTGCACGTTGCGGCGGGCATCGCCGCGGGATGCGCAGAGACCGGCAGCCACCAGAACGCCCAGAATGTCGATCTGACCCTCCCGGAAATCCGCCTCTGTCAGCGTATGGCTCGGCATGTTCTCGGAGTCACCGGCACCGGCAAAGATCGCCTTCGCTGCAGAATCCGCCTTCTGTGCCTCCTCTGTACCGTGCACCAGCTCGGTCAGATGGTAAGCCAGGATCTCCTTCGCCTTGTTCAGCTCGGCGCCCTCCCACTTCTCCATCTCCTCAATCTCGGAAAGGGGAATGAAGGTCAGCAGCTTCATACACTTGATGACATCGGCATCATCCACATTTCTCCAGTACTGGTAGAACTCGTAGGGAGTGGTCTTCTCCGGATCCAGCCATACCGCACCGCTGGCGGTCTTTCCCATCTTCTTGCCTTCCTTGTTGGTCAGCAGTGTGATGGTCAGGGCATGGGCATCCTTGCCCAGCTTCTTGCGGATCAGCTCTGTGCCGGCCAGCATATTGGACCACTGGTCATCGCCGCCGAACTCCATGTTGCAGCCGTACTTCTGGTAGAGCTGATAGAAATCGTAGCCCTGCATCAGCATGTAGCTGAACTCCAGGAAGGACAGGCCCTTCTCCAGACGATTCACATAGCAGCGTGCCCGCAGCATATCGTTCACAGAGAAGCAGGGCCCGATCTCCCGCATGAAATCCAGGAAATTCAGGTTTCTCAGCCAGTCACCGTTGTTCACCAGCATGGCCTTGCCCTCACCGAATTCGATGAAGCGGCTCATCTGCTTCCGGAAGCAGTCGCAGTTGTGATCGATCTGCTCCACGGTCATCATCTTCCGCATGTCTGTCCGGCCGCTGGGATCACCAATCATCGCGGTACCGCCGCCCACCAGGGCGATGGGGCGGTTGCCGGCCTGCTGCAGACGCTTCATCAGGCAAAGTGCCATGAAGTGGCCCACATGCAGAGAGTCCGCGGTCGGGTCAAAGCCGATATAGAAGGTGGCCTTACCGTTGTTCACCATCTCCCGAATCTCTTCCTCATTGGTGACCTGTGCAATCAGTCCTCTGGCCACCAGCTCTTCATATACTCCCATCTTCACTTCTCCTCTGCCTTAAAAATCTGTCTGTGCCACATACTCGTAAACGCAATCCACCAGACGCTCCGTGTCCTCCCAGCCGATGCAGGCATCGGTGATGGACTTGCCGAAGATATGCTCCTCTACCTTGCAGTTGCCCTCCAGCAGATAGGACTCCACCATGAGACCCTTCACAAAGCCCGCCAGCTCCTGGGAATACTTTCTGGAATGCATGATCTCCTGCGCAATCCGGAGCTGCTCCTTGTAGTGCTTCGCGGAATTGCAGTGGTTGGTGTCCACCACACAGGCCGGATACTCCAGTTTCTTTTCATTATAAAGATTCAGCAGAAGCTTCAGATCCTCATAATGATAATTCGGGTGCATCTGTCCGTGCTTGCTCTGGGAGCCGCGCATGATGGCATGGGTGTAGGGGTTGCCGTCGGACTTTACCTCCCACTCCCGGAAAATGAAGTCATGGCCGTGCTGACCCGCATAAATGGAGTTCAGCATAACCCCGAGATCGCCGGAGGTCGGGTTCTTCATGCCGCAGGGCACGTCAATGCCGGAGGCCACCAGACGATGCTGCTGGTTCTCCACAGAACGGGCACCCACTGCGATATAGCTCATGATGTCCGAAAGATAACGCAGGTTGTCCGGATACAGCATCTCATCGGCTGTGCTGTAGCCGGTCTGCCGCAGCACCTCCATATGGAGCTTTCGAATCGCTGCAATGCCGTTTGCCACATTGGCACCCTTCTCCGGATCCGGCTGATGCAGCATGCCCTTATAGCCCTCACCTGTGGTACGGGGCTTGTTGGTATATACTCTGGGTACAATAAAAATCTTGTCCTGTACCTGATCGCCCAGCTCCTTCAGCTTGTTGCAGTACTCCAGAACCGGATCCGGATGATCTGCAGAGCAGGGTCCGATCACCAGGATAAATTTCTTTGACTCACCCCGGAAGATTGCCTTGATCTCCTCGTCTCTCTCAGCCTTGATCCTGGCAAGCTCTGCCGGAAGCGGATACTGTTCCCGAATCTCTGCGCTGGACGGAAGCTTGCTTCTGAATTCAAATCCCATGACCTATCTAACTCCTTTGCCATTTCCCTTTATTTACGCCGTTTGACAGCCTATAGCAACTCAGTATAGGCGAATTTCATTCTTTTTTCAAGTACAGCGGGGTAATGTCTGCAATTCCGTTCCGTAGGCTATGAGCGGATCGCCCTGATCAACCCCCAGTGCAGTGGTTTCATACAGAACGATTCCTGCATATTTCGCATAAAGTTCGTGACTTTCCGATCCGTCGATGCTTTCCCACCTGCCCAACAAGGTATTTTCGGCGATTTTCTGACCGGCGCGAACGGCAGGAAACCAGCAGCCCGCTCCCATGGCTTCTTCATAGACAGCCTTTCCGATTTCCGTTTGCGCTGCAGCAGCAAACGGATGCTTGATCATGCCGAGATGCTGCATCAGCCGGAGCACATCCTCGCAATCGGCCTTCACCTCTGCCTCCGTCCATCGTCCGTTTCCGCCTCTCTCCAGCAGCAATGCAGGAATGCCCCTTTGGGCAGCAAGACTGTACAATCCGTTCGTTGACGTTGACGAGACCCGCAGGGAAACCGCCAGCACCTTCGCCGCTTCCCGCGTCTCCCTCTGTATTTTTTCACCCGCTCCGCAGGGAAAAAATACCAGCGGTGTCAGCTCCTCATTCCAGTCACCGCCATGGATATCCAGCAGAAAATCCGCCTCAGGATAGATCGTCTGCTCAATCATCCAGGCAATTCGCTGTGTTTCTGTTCCGTTCTCGCAGCCCGGGAATTCCCGATTCAGATTTTTGCCGTCCGCCGGATTCAGCTGCTTCACACCGGCATAAAATCCCCCGGCATTCACCAGCGGCAGCAGAATCAGCTGTCCGCACAGCCTGTCGCAGTCCAGGGACTCTGCCAGACTTCGAAGCGCCAGTATTCCGTTATATTCGCAGCCATGTACACCGGCTGTGACAGCAAGTGTTTTTCCCGGCCGGGAGCCGCGCAGCAGCCAGGCATCCAGACTGCCGCCGGGAAACGGCAGCCTCACCCGCCTTTTTTTCCCGGCTGCAAGCGCAAATCCGCAAAGTCTCATACCCTTTCCTCTGTGTCAAAAACGACGATGGATTCCAGAAGCTTGCGGGCATATTCATCCTTTGTCTCACCGATCCGCTCCACCGGCAGATGCTCTGTCACGCGTCCCTGATACAGAAACAGTACATCATCGCACAGGTAGGTGATGGAGGTCAGATCGTGTGTGATGAAAATGTAGGTGAGTCCCAAGCGGTCCTTAAGCTCTCTCAGCAGGTCCATGACCTGCACCTGCGTATGCGCGTCCAGAGAAGAAATCGCCTCATCAAACAGGATGATCTCCGGCTTACAGGCCACTGCCCGTGCAATACAGACACGCTGCAGCTGTCCTCCCGAGAGCTCATGCGGAAAGCGATCTGCAAATTCAGAGGGCAAGCCCACCAGCTCCAGCAATCTGTTGACCTCCTCCTTCCTGTCCAGCCGCTGATTCTCTCTCCTCTCCTGTACCGTTAAGCCCTCGCCGATGATGTCTCTGATGCGAAAGCGCGGATTTGCCGATGTGGTATAGTCCTGAAATACGATGCTCAGCTTATTTTGCAGATTTCTACGCCCTGCACGCGATGCGTAAACAGAAACACCATCCAGTACCGCCTCACCGCTGTCCGGCTTCAACAGGCCGCAAAGCACACGGCCCATGGTGGATTTACCGGAGCCGCTTTCTCCCAGAATTCCCAGGCAGGTGCCGTCCTTAACTGTGAGAGACACATCAAACAGTACCTGCTGTCTCGTATGCCCGAAAACCCGGTCCTGCCGTTCACTGCGAAAGCTGACATTGACATTTTTAAGCTCAAACATGGGTCTGTACCTCCGTATGCTTCAGAACCGACGTATATCTCCGCATAACATCCGCTCGCTTTTCCACCAGCAGTCTCGTATATGGGTCCTGCGCATGATGCAGAATATGCTGAAAGTCTCCTCTGTCCACCACAGCGCCGTGATTCAGCACCACGATATTGTCTGCAATGCGGGAAATGGCATTCAGGTCGTGGGAAATGAACAGCATTGCGGTATTGTGATTCTCCTTGATATGCATAAGCTCGTTCAATATCTCGTGCTGCGTGATCGCATCAATCGCCGTCGTAGGCTCATCCGCAATCAGCAGGGCCGGCTTCATGGCCATGGCAATGCCGATCATGATACGCTGCAGCATGCCGCCGGAGAGCTGATGCGGATATTTTTCAAGCACCTCCTCCGGATTTCTGATCCTCATTTTTTCCAGAAGCGCAACAGAACGAGTATGAATTTCTTCCGCACTCCAGTCATTGTGCGCTTTGAAGGTTTCCGCTATCTGCTGACCGATACGATACAGAGGGTCAAAGCAGGTCATAGGATTCTGCAAAACGATGCCGACCTGCCCGCCGCGCAGACGCCGCAGCTCCTCCGCACTTTTTCCGAGCAGCTCCTCGCCCTGAAAGCGTGCGCTGCCTTCCACTGTAAAGCTATGATCCAGCAAGCCCATGGCCGCCTTCATTGACATGGATTTACCGGAGCCGCTCTCTCCCAGTATGCCGAGACATTCTCCGGAATTCACGGAGAAGGACACACCGCGCACCAGCTCTGTTTCCTGATGATGACTTCGCAGGGAAACGCGCAGATTGTTCAACTCAAAAACAGGCTTCATCGCTGCACCTCCTTGGGATCCAGCACATCACGCAGCGCATCTCCCATCAGATTAAACACACAAACCAATACCACAATGGCGATACCGGGGGCAATCATCTGCACCGGATTGGATGTCATGACATTTTTCGCCTCGTTGAGCATAGCGCCCCACTCAGGGGTAGGTGCCTGAACGCCGAGCCCCAGGAAGGACAGTGTCGATATGTTAATGATGGCCCAGCCCACATCCAGGGATGCCAAGACCACCAGGTCCGATGTGATGGACGGAAGCAGGTGACGGAACAGAATGAAGCGCTCCGGCATACCGACACAGCGCGAAAACTGTACAAAATTACGATCGCGATACTGCATAACGCCGGTGCGGATCATGCGGGCATACCATGCCCATTTGATGAACACATTGGCAATAATCACGTTCTGAACGCTGACGCCCAGCAATGCGACCACAGCAAACACCATGATCTGACTCGGAAATGACAGCATGACATCCACCACACGCATGATCACTTCTTCTATGATGCCTCTGAAATAACCGGCCATAATGCCGAGCACTGCACCGAGACTGATGGTGCCGAACATTGTGAGAAGCGCCAGTCCGAGGGTCGGACGGATGCCGTAGATCATTCTCGTGAGAACACAGCGTCCCAGCTGATCCGTTCCCAACGGATACTGCAGACTGTAGGAAGCAAATTTGTTCAGAATATTGGTTTCATAGGGGTCATTGGGCGCAACAAACGGCGCCAGTACACCCACAAGCCCCACCAGGAGCACAAATACCACGGTAAACACCGCCGTACGATTGCGGAAGAATCTTTCCCTCATAGTCAGTCCTCCTTGCGCAGACGGGGATCGGACACGGTCTGCAGGATATCAAACAGCAGATTAAACAGAACGAAAAGTACACCAATCAGCAGTACATAGGTCTGAATAACCGGATAATCTCTGTTGAAAATGGAGCTTATGCACAGCGTACCTAAGCCAGGCCATGAGAATACATTTTCCACCACGATCGTGCCTGAGATCAGCTGCGGAATGCTCATACCCATGGCTACAATGCAGGTATGCATGGAATTTTTGAGTATGTGCTTGACCAGAATGGATTTTTGCGGCAGACCGCGTACATTGGCATAGAGCACATAATCCTGCTTCATGTTTTCCAGCATGTTGTTGCGGATCAGTCGGATATAAGTCGAAATATAGCTCAAGGCCACCGTGAAGGACGGCAGAATCAGATGTCTCCACGTTCCGTTGCCGTTGGTCGGCAGCAGGTTCAGCTTGACGCCGATTCCCCACATCAACAGCAGTCCCACCCAGTAGGCAGGCATCGCCGTTGTGACAAAAACCAGTCCTCTCATAATTTTGTCAAACCAGCCATCCTTATAAACCGCACATAAAAATCCGATGGGAATGCTCAGCACCGCCACGATCACAAAGGATGTGCCCGCCAGCTGCAGTGTGGCCGGCAGACAGCGCAGCAGCTCTCCCGCCACCGTTCGCTTGGGATTCACATAGCTGATGCCGAAGTCGCCGTGCAGGCAGCCCAGCACCCAGTCAAAATAGCGGATGAAGAACGGCTTGTTCAGTCCAAGCTGCTCCTCCATCGCTGCAATGACCTCATCTGTAATGACCGGCGTTTGCTGTACGCGCAGCGCAACCTCCGCCGGATTGGAGGGAATCAGATTGATAAAGCAGAAGCAGATAAATGAAATGGCCAGCAAAAGCGGAATCGCCATCAGCATTCTGCGTACAACATAGCGTTTCATATACGGTCCTTTCTTCAAGAAAAGCCGCTCCGTTTCGAAGCGACTTTTCCAATCCAGTGTTCTTTATTCGAAGTACATATCCGCAAAGGGCACATCGTACTGATCTGTACCGAAGTGAACGCCCTTCAGTGAAGAGGTATACAGTGCCTTGTTGCACTCATAGGTAAGCGGAAGATACATCGCATCCTCATGCAGCTTGGTCAGAACGGACTTATACAGCTCCTGACGCTCCGCCTCATCTGTGGAAGTCAGAATCTTGGTGATCGCATCATCAATTTCCGCCTTGTCCTCCAGGCCCTGCTGCGCTGCATAATCTCCGTATACCGGCGCACGCATTGCCGCCAGAGAGGACTGCGGATCATACGGCATTCCCCAACAGATATTGAACACCATATCGAAATTTCCGGCCTTCATGTTGTCGCGATAAGACTGCTCCTCTTCTCCGTGGATGTTCATGGAGATGCCCAGCTTCAGATACTCACTCTGCAGATACTCGGCAATGGTTTTCTCGGTAACGCTGTCGCTGTTGTAAAGCAGATCCAGTGTGAGCGGCTTGCCGTCCTTTGCGCGCATATTGTCGCTGCCCAATACCCATCCGGCCTCATCCAGAAGCTGTGCTGCAGTCTCTGCACTGTACTCGTAGGGTGTCAGCTCAACATCGCAGTACGGAACGGTCTTCGCATACAGTGTGTCTGCCGGCTGCTCCAGTCCGTAGAAGATACCCTCAGAGATTGCCTGACGGTTTGTCGCATGCTGCAGCGCCTTTCGTACTGCCGGATCACTCAGAATCTCATGCGTGGTGTTCATCACGATATGACGGGTAGATGTCGGATCTGACAGACCTACGGTGAACTTATCGTTGTTCAGATACTGACTGATGGCATCGGCGTCGATCATATTCTTGCCGAAGATCAGATCGATTTCGCCGGACTCCAGCGCCATGATGCGTGTCTGATTGTCCGGAATCACCTTAACCGTGATCTTCCGGATGGCCGGCGCCTCACCCCAGTAATTTTCATTGCGCTCAAACACCGCATACTCATCGGTCACGAAGTCTGTCAGCACATAGGGTCCTGTACCGATATAGCCGTTCACGCCGTCCTTCGTGCTGCCGTCAATCATGCAGTTCGGTGAAATCATGGCAAACGGACGAATGCAGGCAAGCTCTGTCAGCATCGGGTAATACGGCTCGCTCATCTCGATGACAAAGGTGTTCTCATCCGGTGCGGATACGCTCACCAGCAGATTCATCATTTCCAGCCAGGTATGGCGGTCACGATTCTCGAGGATCGCATTAAAGTTTACAAGGATCGCATTGGCATCGCACTTTTCGCCGTCGGAAAAGGTGACATTCGGACGAATGTGGAAGGTATAGGTGCAGCCGTCCTCACTGATGTCCCAGCTCTCCGCAAGGCATCCCTCATATCCGTCTGCAGTTACACTGACCAGTGTGTCATAAAGTATACTCTGTGCATACATTTCACCTGCATAAAGGTGCGGATTCAGGTCCCGGATGTCGCGATAGTTTACAAACACCAGCTCATCCTTTGCCTCACCTGCTGCCTCTGCGGCTGCCGCTGTTTCAGCAGACGATGTGCTTGTAGATGTTCCCTGGCCGCACGCGGTCAGCAGACTGACGCAACACGCACCGGCCATAAGCAGACTGCCGATTCTGCGTAAGATTTTCATAATGTTCTCCCTCCTATGGTATCCCGTTTGATATGAAATAAGAGCGTCGCTTTCCTCAGCGACGCTCTCAGAGAATGCAATAGTTTAGTCTAACTTACTACTCACAAAATCGGCATGCAACTGCATAACAAATCGTTATAGTAGATTTTTGAATTCATCCACGAACCACTGTGCTGCCTCACTCAACGGCTCGCCCTCCGGCCTAACGGTGCCGATCAGCAGAAACGGCTCACAGCCGTTGATTTTCAGATTTTTAATATCATAATGCTTGTACGGCTGATGCATAAAATCGATGCCGAGGCTGCAAAGATCGCTTTGCATCAGTGCACTGATGGTCATATGATCACTGTTTGAATAAATCGCATAATTCAAGTCATGGGTACTGATGGCCCCCAGCGATACACGGTCCAGATGGTGCTCCATCGAGAAATAATCTCTCACCGCCCCTATGAAACGAAGCTTGGTCAGCTCCGAAAAATCAATGCTTTCTCTTTCGTAATAGGGATGATTCGGACCCACATAAACGCAGGCCTCCTTCACATCCAGCGGCTCAAATACCAGCTTTTTATGGCTGAGAATATGCCGAAAGGAGGCCAGCTGGCGCTGTGCTATGTAAACAACACCAAGCTCCGTCTGTCCGGCGGCCACCCAGTTGCTGACCTCCTCTACACTGCCCTCCTGATGCTCAACAATATACTCCCTGCCCCAGCTCCGGTAAAAGTCCACCAGCAGGTTGGCAATCATATTGCTGGGATAGGTCGCCAGTGTGAATTTTTTGCCGTTGTGATGCGTAGACATGGAGCTGATAATGGAAACATGCTTCAGTATTCCTTTGGCGTAGCTGCGCACCGTTTCCCCATAGGGGGTAATGTGCAGTCCCCTGCTTGTCCGCTCCACCAGCTTACTCCCCAGCTCCTTCTCCAGTGACGAAATCACCTTACTGACATTGGGCTGCGAGGTATACAGGCATTCCGCGGCCTGACTAAAGCTTCCCTTTTCGCATACAACAGTAAAAAATTCCAGCTGCTTAAGCTCCATATCCCTTGATACACTCCTACATTCGGTCGGTTTGTTAATATAAACTAACCAAGTGTATCATTTCCTTGAGAAACACACAAGAGCTGTGCCGTCAGGACGTGCGCTCATTGGCGCAAAGAATGTCGTGGTTGATTTCCTGATAGAAGCCCCGGCGAATCTCACTGTACTGTCCTTTGTAACGGGCCATGAGATACATGAGCTTGGTGAGGGTGGCCTCCAGCGTCATGTCGTAGGCCTCCATCAGCTGGAAATCCTTCTTGACCCGCTGCCCCACCTGGTAGATCTCCATGTTGGAGCCCTCGTTCACCACCTGGGTGGCCATGACGATGAACTTGCCCTTCTCGGCCCAGCGCTCCATCTCCTGATAAAATTTCTCCAGCATGCGGTCGGGAATGCCGCCCACGCCGAAGCTCTCGATCACGATGCAGTCATAATTCTCAAAAAGGTAGGAAAGCATCTCCGGCCGGGAGCCCGGAATCATCTTCATGACGCAAATGCTGTCGGACACCGTTTCCTGGAAGCGCACCGGCTCCCGCATGGGCTCATAGGGAATGTAGCGGATGATGCGCGTATCCTGCACCCGGGCCAGCACCGGGAAATTCACGCTGTGAAAGGCATTGAAGGAGCGGGCCATCATTTTCTTTGCCCGGGTTCCGGCAATGACATTGCCGTCGAAAACCAGCACCACATTGTCGGAATAGTCATCGCAGGCATAGTAGATGCTGTCCCGGAGATTCGCCTTGGCGTCCGTTCCGTCAATGTTAATGGGCTTCTGGGAGCCGGTGATGACGATGGGCTTCCGGGAATTCTGGATCATATAGCTGAGGGCCGCCGAGGTATAGGCCATGGTATCGGTGCCATGGGTGATGACGAAGCCGTCATAGCGGTCGTAATTCTCCTTGATGGCCGCCACAATCAGGCCCCAGATCTCCGGACACATATTGGTGGAATCCAGATTGCAGACCTGCTGCACGTCAATGGCGCAGTACTTCTCCACATCCGGTACAAACTCCAGAATCTCCGGTGCTGTCAGGGCCGGCTTCAGGCCGTCTCCGGTCTGCTTTGAAGCAATGGTGCCGCCGGTTCCCAGCAAAAGAATTTTTTTCATAATATACTCCCCTATTGTATTTCACTCAGCAGCTTTCACCGTTCTTGAAGCAGCGCATCATCTCGTTGGTCAGACTGAAGTCATCCGGCTGCAGAACAATGTCCTCCCGTTTGGTCCACTCCGCCAGCTTCAGCTCATTCTGATCCATCCGAATTTCCGGATCGCCGTCCACATCGCAGTAGAATCCGGCCAGCAGGTCATCCACGATGCCCCAGGGCTGAGACTTATAGTAGCGGATGTTCTTCACCCGCAGACCGGTTTCCTCCATGACCTCCCGGGCCACCGTCTGCTCCAGAGTCTCGCCGATCTCCGTAAAGCCCGCCACCAGCGCATAATGCCGGAAGCCGGTGCGGTACTTGGTAAGGAGGATCCGGTCGCCGTGGCAGACGCCCACGATCACCGCCGGCACGATACGGGGATAGATCAGATTGCCACAGCGGGGACACCGCAAGGCTCTTTCCTTTCCGTCACGCTCCGTCTCGCCGCCGCAGCAGCCGCAGAAGCGGTTTTTCCGGTACCAGTTGTAGAGCTGAAGCCCCGTGATGCATGCAAAGATCCGTGTCTTCGGTCCCAGCTCCCGGTCCCGGAGGGCACGCACTGCGGTGAAGGAGAAGCCGGGAAGTGTCACCGGCTTCTCCGGCTTCAGTTCCCGCTCCCACAAAAGAAAATACTTCTCCTCATCCACAGAGAAAAGGTAAATGAGCTCCGCATTGTCCAGAATACCGCTTCCCGCGAAGTCCCGGAGCCGGGGGAATTCCAGCAGCTGCAGCTTGTCCCCGGCATTCGGGTCGAAGGCATTGTCCTCGGCGGCAGAAGCGCTGTCCAGTCGTGTCGGACCGGCCATGCCCTGTCCGTCTCCCGCATGGATCCGCTCCGTCTCTGGCAGGGAATGAGAATCCGCCGTCCGCAGCCGGTTCAATACACCTTCCGCAGTAAAATACATCAACACACTGTCCTGATCTGCTTCTGCTTCCGGCCGGTACTGGTTCCACAGCCGATGGGGATAAATATCCTGAATCATGTCTGCCTTCTCCTGTTCTATCCTTAGCTTTCTTCTGCCTGCTGCGCCATTTCCGCTTCTGCTACCTTGATCATGATGGCGCATTCCATACGCTTCTTGAATACCTCACAGCCATAGTGATAGGTGCCGTGGATGTCGCCTGTGGCATGAAGGGCATTGGCCGCACAGCCGCCGGCACAGTAAAGGCGGGCCCAGCAGGTCTGGCAGTCCGGACGGGAATAGACATTGCAGCTCTTGAACGCATCACGAACCTCCGGATGGGTCACGCCGTTCCATACATCGCCCAACTTGTACTCCGGGTCGGAAACAAACTGGTGGCAGGGATAGAGATCGCCCCAGGCGGTGACAGCCATATACTCCGTGCCGGAGCCGCAGCCGGAAACGCGCTTGTAGATGCAGGGCCCCTCGGAGAGGTCGATCATATAATGATAGAAGGTAATGGGCTTGCCCTCCTTCTCCCGGCGAATCATATCCTTGGCCAGCAGCTCATACTGCTCGAAGAGAATCGGCAGATCCTCCTGGGTCAGCTCACAGGGATCTCCCGGCTTGGTCACCACCGGCTCCATGGAGAGCTCGGTAAAGCCGAGGTCATCCGCCATATGAAAGATGTCCTTGGTGAAGTCTGTATTGTAATGTGAGAAGGTACCGCGCATGTAGTAGTTCTTATCGCCCCGCTTCTCCACAAAGTGCTGGAAATTGGGCACAATCTTGTCATAGCTGCCGCGGCCGGCTCTGTCCACACGGAAGCGGTCATTGACCTCCTTCCGGCCGTCGAGGCTTAGCACCACATTGTAGCACTCCTTATTGGCCCACTCGATGACCTCGTCATCAACGTTCACGCCGTTGGTGGTCAGGGTAAAGCGGAAATTCTTGTTGTGCTGCTTCTCCACGGAACGGGCATAGGCCACCAGCTGCTTGCAGACCTCGAAGTTCACCAGGGGCTCGCCGCCGAAGAAGTCCACCTCCAGATTCCGACGGGTGCCGGAATTCTCGATCAGGAAATCCAGGGCGCGCTTTCCGGTTTCAAAGCTCATGAGGCCGGTATCGCCGTTGAACTTTCCCTGGGAGGCGAAGCAGTATTCGCAGTTCAGGTTGCAGGTATGGGCCACCAGAAGGCAAAGGGCCTTCACCACAGTATTCCGGTTTTTGAGTGTGCCGGCAATGTTCTGGTAAATGTCCTTTGCAAAAAGCTTTCCGCTGTCAATGAGCTCCTGAATGTCGGAAAAGGCATCCTGAACGGCCTCCGCAGAAGCCTCCGGGTGCAGCTCCGCCAGCTTCTTCTCCGCTGCCTCCCGGTCGAGCCCGGTGTCCAGCAGGTGAATGCCGTCATAGGCCAGCTGGTCCGTCACATGGACACTGGCGCTGAATACGTCAATGACGATATTGTAGCCATTCATTTGGTACTGATGAATCATGTGGTAAATCCCCTTTGGTCTTAAGTGTTTGTCTTTATAACAAAAATAGAGCCGGGGCGCTGAACGACCCGGCAGTTTTCTGCGTATTTCGTATCGAGAATTACTTATTCTTGTTCTCGCACTGCTGATTTGCGATACCGCAGCTGGTCTTGCAAGCTGACTGGCAGGAGGTCTGGCACTCACCACAGCCGCCGTTTACAGCGCTCTTCTGCATATCACGAGTATTCAATGTCATAATGTGCTTCATAATCAGGTCCTTCTTTCTCTGAGAATAGCTCCCAGCAAAGCAATGCGCTTCACTGAACAGTTTTTATTATCATACACGGCATACCGTAATCCTGTCAAGATTTTCTCCCGATTCCGTGCAGTGCAGCACCTCGCCGCCCTCCTGCAGGGCCTGAAGCTGCTGCAGGGTCTCCCGCCGCAGGGTCTCTCCCGGCACCACCAGAGGAATCCCCGGCGGATAGCAGTAGATATACTCGCCGGCGATGCGTCCCTCTGCCGCCTTCAGGCCAATGTCTTCGTGCTCTGCTTCCACAGCCTCCTGCAGCGTCATGCCTTCCCCAACTTCTGTAAAAATGTCGGCGGATGCCTGCTGCTTCCGGGCTGCCAGCGTATGCCACTCGGTCAGCCAGTCCCGCTCTGCCGTCAGGGTCCAAAGCCTGTCGTCAATCTCCGTGACGGCTGCCAGGAAGCCCTCCAGGGCCTCACTGCTGTCCGCCATACTGGTCATGGCCAGCACATTCCGGCCAAGACTCATTTCCAGCTCGTAGTGATACTTTTCCCGCAGCATGTTCCGGATCATTTTGCCGCTGATATCCGGAATCAGGCTGTGCAGAAGCAGCTTACTCCGGTCATAGTCGTAGGCACTGGCGGGATCCTCCCGGTAAAGGCGGATGCAGTGGAGCTTCTCCGTGCCCCGGATAAAGCGCTGCAGCCGCTCTCCCCACTGCTGAAATTCATCCTCACCGGCACCCCGGAGAAAGCCGGTACAGCTGTCCAGGGAAACCATCAGCGGATAGGACGGGGAAGAGGTCTCAAAAATCCCCAGCATCCGCTCCACCCGGTTTTCGGAAATGAGGCTTCCCTTCAGGTGAAGCCAAGCGGTCTGGGTCAGACTGGGCAGCGTTTTGTGCGGGCTCTGGATCACCAGATCCGCACCCTGCCGGATGGCGGAATCCGGGAAGAAGGGCCGTTTCGGGGCGGGCAGCCAGAAAGCCGAAGCGCCGACATTGGCCTCCGCTGCCGTCGTTTCCTCCTTTCGGAAATGCCCCTCCAGACCGAGATGCGCCCCGTGGGCCTCGTCCACCAGCAGGGGAACTCCATGGGCATGGCAGAGCTTCGCGATACCCGGAATGTCCGAAACGATGCCCTCGTAAGTGGGACTGGTCAGCACCACCGCCTCCGTCTTCGGATAACGCGCGAGCAATGCACCGATGGTTTCTGGACGGATGCAGCCGCAAAGCTCGAAGGCCGCATCATAGGTCGGCAGCGCCCAATGCACATGCAGACCCCGCAGCTCCAGGGCATGCAGCACCGAGCGATGGCAGTTCCGGGCAGCAATGATCTCGCCGCCCTGCCGGGTCGCCGCAAAGATCGCCGCCAGATTTCCGCAGGTGCTGCCGTTCACCAGATACCACGTGCGGTCGGCACCGTACAGATCCGCGGTTCTGTCCATGGCTGCCCGCAGGATACCCTCCGCGGAATGCAGGTCATCGGTGCCCGGCACCTCCGTGAAATCGATCTCGTAGGGAAGTACCGAGGCCGGTGCCAGACGCCGCTTGTGTCCGGGCATATGCAGAGGATAGAGCTTCTGCCCGAGATAATGACGCAGTTCTGTATACAGTTCTTTGTTTCCACTCATTTCCCGCTCAGGCTCCTTTTTTGCCGGGCTCAAAGCTTTGCAGACTCAGATTGAGAGAGTCTGCTCACAATGTAACGAAGGCAGCCGTCCTCAAAGGGATTGTTGAGTCCCGCCTTCTGCACCAGGCCGTCAAAGAAATCCGATGCTGAGAGGCGGCAGAGCTTCAGATAGCTGTCCCAGGCCTCCCGATAGTCCCGATCCATCCAGACCTTGTACTGCAGGGCATTGGTGCCGGCGATGCAGTAGTCGATATAGTAGAGCGGGCTGTCGTAGATATGGTGCTGCTTCTGCCAGAAGCCGCCCTCCTCGAAGAAGGCATTGCCGCTGTAGTCCAGATGCGGCTTGTACTGCTTCTCCAGGTCCCGCCATACCTGCTTCCGCTCCCGGGGGCTGAAGCCCGGATTGTCGTATACAATATCCTGGAACTCATCCACCATGGTGCCGTAGGGGATGAAGGTCACCGCATCCTCGAAATGCATGTCAATGTAGTCCTGCGCCCGGTCCCCGAAAAGCAGCGGCATCCAGGGCTCTGTGAAGAATTCCATGGACATGGAGTGGGTTTCCGCCGTCTCCATGGTAATGTCGTTATGCTCATGGATGGGATCCATGGCTGTGAGATAACCCTGGAAGGCATGACCGCACTCATGGGTAATGACGTCGCAATCCGAAGAGGTTCCGTTGAAATTGGCAAAGATAAAGGGCACGTGGTAGTCCGGAAGCATGGTCATGTAGCCGCCGGTCTTCTTGTTCTTTCTGCCCAGTACATCAAAAAGGCCCTGGGCCTGCATGGTGTTCATGAACACGGCGGTCTCCGGCGACAGCTCGTTGTACATCTTCTGCCCCGCTGCCAGAATCTGCTCCGGCGTGCCGGCAGGCGCCGGGTTTCCGTTCCGGAAGTAGACGCCTTCATCAAAATATGCCAGCTTCGACAAGCCCAGCCGATTCCGGCGCCGCTCATGCAGCTGCTCCGCGAAGGGCACCAGGTCCCGCTTCACCTGCTTCCGGAACTCTGCCACGTCCGCACGGCCGTAGCAGTTCCGGTTCATCCGGGCATAGCCCAGGGGCAGGTAGTTTTCGTGTCCCATAAGCTTTCCCTGGGCGGTGCGGTTCTTCACCAGCTTGTCGTAGAAGTCGTCCAGCTCCTCGGCGTGGGCCGCAAAGAAGGCCGTATACTTCTCCCAGGCCTCCTGCCGTACCGCGCGATCCTGATGATTGAGATAGGGATTCATGAGGGAAAGGTTCAGCTCCTGTCCGTGCCAGTCAATGCGGGCACTCGCCAGCAGCTGATTGTAGCCGGTCTGCAGGGCGTTCTCCTCCTGCATCAGCGGAATCAGCTTCTCATCCACTGCCTCCATGGCCAGCTCAATGTTCCGGAAGGCCACCTTGCCGATCTTTTCCTCCAGAAAAGCACGATGGGGGGAATGATAGAGCTTTCTCTGATAATCCACCACCAGATTCTGGAACAGCGGCATCTTTTCATCATAGAAGCGCTGCTCCTCCGAATAGAAGCTGTCCGTCATGTCAATGTCGTTCCGGATCATGGCGATGGTCATTTCCGTCATCACATGATCGCAGAGCTTGTAATACTGCTGATGGATCACCCACTGCTCCTCGCCGGAGGCTGCCGCATCAAACGACTGCATCAGGGTCTGGAAATCCGTCTTCAGCTTCTCGAAATCGATCCGCTCATAGGGCATCTCTGCAAATGTCATTTCTGTCTTATTCTCCTCTGTTCTGTCTTACTTGCCGAGCTTCTCCGCTGAAATGTAGTCCTTTGTGAAGAGCTTCACCATGTCCTCCACCTTGATCACATGGGCGCTGTCATACTCCATGGCCAGATAGCAGGCCACATCCTGAGCGCTGCCGATGTTCATGACGCCGTAGAAATGATAACGGTCGCCGGCCTTTCCCAGCACATAGGTGATGCTGAGATCGCCGTCTGAATATACCGACTCGGTCAGATCGTCCAGATCCGTGCTCTTTCCGTCCAGATACGCATCTGCGCCGTGGGCCGTCATTTCATCCAGCACCGAATAGCTGTAGCTGTCGGTATCATTGGTGTAATGCAGGCTGTCCGACTCATGGAACCCCGCCTCCACATTTGAAACCTTCAGCTCATAGTAAGCACTGGCATCGTCGTAAACCTTGGTTTCCCAGTCGCTTTCCGTTTCCGTCGCTGCCGTTGTTGTTTCCGCTGCCGCTGTCGTGGCCGTCTCCGTCGTGCTTTCCGCTGCCGCTGTGGTTTCCGCCGCCTTTTTGCTGCAGCCCGCAAAAGACACTGCCATCAAGGAAAGCATCATCAGTCCAAGTATTCTCTTTTTCATGTTACAGCCTCCTTCTTTTTTATCCTTTCACAGACATCTCTCCTGTGAGAAAAAGCACGGCCGAGATTTCTCCCCGCCGTGCCATGAAATACATTTCAGAATCAGATCTCTTCTCTGTCTGAAAGGCTCAGATTCATGCTCTTCAGCTTGTTCAGAATCTCATCCAGAGACTTCCGTCCCATGTTTCTCACCTTCATCAGGTCATCCATGGACTTCGCGCAGAGATCCTCCACCGTATTGATGCCGGCACGCTTCAGGCAGTTGTAGGAACGCACGCTCAGCTCCAGATCGTCAATGGACTTGTTCATCTCATCCTGGGTCTCTCCGGTGCTGCTGACTGCCGGACTGCTGCTCTCCTTGACTGCCTCATCCATATGAATGAAGAGCTGCAGGTGTGTCTGCATAATGCGGGCTGCCAGGCTGACCGCATCATCCGGTGCCATGGTGCCGTTGGTGTACACATCCAGCACCAGCTTCTCGGAGAAGGCTGTCTCATCGGTCACCAGGATGTTCACCTTGCTCACGGGAGAATAGATAGAATCCACGGCGATAACACCGATGGCCAGCTCGCTTCTGTCACGGGTGTTGGCACCGTCATAGCCTCTGCCCTTGGTGATCTTCAGCTCCATATACAGCTTTGCATCCTTGCCGGACAATGTCGCAATGGTCTGATCGCTGTTGACAATTTCGATCTCTGAGCTGACACGGATATCAGAGGCCTTCACCACACCCTCACCTACGAAATCAATGTACGCCATCACCGGCTCATCGCTGGAGGAGGTATTTTTGATGGCCAGCTTCTTCAGATTCATGATGATCTCAGACACATCCTCTTTCACACCGGAAAGAGAGGAAAACTCATGATACACGCCCTCAACCTTCACCTCGCTCACTGCCGCTCCGGGCATGGAGGAAAGCAGAATTCTTCTCAGGGAGTTGCCCAGCACACTGGCTTCACCCTTACTCAGAGGGCCGCACGCAAAGCGGCCATAGCTTCCATCCTCTGAAATCTCTACAACATTCAGCTCCGGCTTAATATTTTCCATTTTACTGCTCCATTTCTTCATTTGTTATTCTACATTTTCGGTAAACCTATTATACACGATTCAAAAAGAAATTCGAGTTTTTCAGAAGAAAATAATTCACAATTATTATGTGCTTACGAACTTCATTCTTGTATGTTATTCACATGTTTTTCGGATATAATTTTTATTTTTGTCGCCTCAAGCTCATTGTATTCGTTTTCATACACAAATTCGCTGTGCTTTCTGATGTGCAGCACTGTTTTTCTATATATTGCAGCAATTCTTATCTTTATTTTCGGTAATTCTGTACAGATGAGCGCGCAGATTTGAAGCCAGAGCAAGCCGGACTTGCAATTTTACCACAGCTGAAGTAGTCTTTAAAACAAAATAGATAACTGGTTAGCTCCACATCGCCACATCGCTGTATCTCAAAGAGCAAAGGAGAAAATGATGACAAAGAGCTTGAAATGGCTGTTTTCCGTATTGATTTATGACCCCACAGACAAATGCTTCGGTGCCGCCGTGCCCACACTGCTGTCCTGGCTGCTTCTGATTCTCACCTTCAGCACCACCGGCTTCGGCAACATCTGCATGTTCATCGGTCTGCTCTCCTTCCTGGTCCTGCTGCTGCCGGTGCTGCAGCTCTTCCGCTGGAAGCAGATCCATCTTGCCCACAAGGTCATCGGCATCCTCTATCTGGTTCTGGATCTGCTGGTTTATGCCGAGCTCATCGCCTTTTTGTTTTTCCGGGATTGAAATGCGGAATGCTTTGATACGCTCAGTGAACAAAAAAAGGCCCGGATATCATCGATATCCGGGTCTCTCAAAAAACGGAGATGCAGGGATTTGAACCCTGGCACCGCTCACGCGGCCTAAAGCATTTCGAGTGCCTCCCCTTCAGCCTCTTGGGTACATCTCCATATTCACAACAGGCATGATTTTAGCACAGCTTCCCGTCGTTGTCAATCTTTCCACTTGACAATTGCGCCGTCATACCTTAACATATATTTCAATGCCGGCATGGCGGAATAGGCAGACGCACAGGACTTAAAATCCTGCGGGACTCAACTCCCATACCGGTTCGACCCCGGTTGCCGGCATTATTATAAGAACCCCGGATGTGCATCAGATGGTGTACATCCGGGGTTCTCTTGTAGTCTTCTATAATCCACCGGATTGCTCCGCTCTGCGTGCTCCCATAATCCACCGGGCTGAGCGGAAGCTTCGCTTACGGGTGCCCGGTGGATGCCTTAGCGGCGAGCGTGTCAAAGGCTTTGCGGCCGCAAAGCCTTCCTTATAAAATATCGTAACTGTTTAGCACCGCATCGCTGCATCGCAAAGCGATGCGCGATGTGGCGGTTCAGAGGCGCTTCGCGCCTTGACCGCCACCAGAAAAACCGCAAAAATGCTTCGCTGAGCAAGCTCCGCTCTGCATTTTATGGATTTTTCTGGTGGTGCTAAACAATTACAAAATATCAATATGCTCTCCCGCGAGGGCCTTGTTCATGCTACGGACGGCACAGAACTTGCCGCACATGGAGCAGGTATCCTCGTGCTCCGGCGCGC
>CAVATZ010000021.1:0-29665 GCA_963591655.1 Clostridiales bacterium | reverse complement strand
TAAATCCATTGTAATAATATCACGCGGTTTTCCTTTGAAAAATGAACGGGAGGTGTATCCGAACTGCCCTCTTAGTGTACTCCCTGATCCTCTGATTCATGATTTCCATGAGTCTGCATTCACGCCTCCTCCGGCATGCCGTTTTTTGTCCCTCTCCAATCCTCCAGCAGCTGGAGAATCTGTACTTCCATTTCTCTGGCGGATATATTCTGCGGAAAATACTTCTGTAATACCATCCTGTCAAATACAATGCGATTCAACGGATTTTTCTTCTCCTCATCCATAATGCTTTTCATCAGTTCTTCCGTACAGGTTCCATCCTGACTGGATTTTTTTAATCGCAGCGCCTGCGAAATCGATGGTGTGGTCTGCGCGAGATTCATTGCTTCATAAACAATCTGCTGTTCCTCCGGCTTCATATAGGAAATCTCAACCGCCGGATTAAAGGCCATTTTTCGTTCATCAACGAGCGCCAGCAGCTCCGGGATCAAATGATTCAGCCGAATGAACCTCTGCACTGTCCTTGCACTTTCTCCCGTCTGTCTTGCGATTTCTTCATCCGCACGATACTTCGTGCCAGCACGGCACGAAGTAGATTCCGCCTGTCCATCCGCTTTAGACTTCGTGCCGGCGCGGCACGAAGTCAGATCTGTCCGTTTCCCCTGATGCCGAATCGCATCGATCTTCATCTTATATGCTTTTGCCTTTTCGCTGGGCAGAATATGCTCTCGCTGCAGATTGCAATCTACCATCAGGATGGTGGCCGTATCGTCGTCCATCTCCCGTACAATAGCGGGAACCTCACTCTTCCCGGCCAGTATGGACGCATATCTTCTCCGATGGCCGGAAATCATCTCATAGGTACCTTCCCCGTCCGGTCGAACGATAACAGGAGACATAACACCATAGGTCCGAATGCTTTCCACCGTTTTCCGCATATCATCATCCTCAACCACCTTGAACGGATGATTTTTGAACTCGTGAATCTGATCCACCGGTATCATCACCACATGCTCACCGGTTTCCCGCCGGTCCATTTCTGTTGTAAAGATGTCCTCATATCCCTTCAGACTGATATTCGTTCTGCTCCTGCTCATTCTTCAGTACCTCCTGTGTTAATGCGCTATATGCCTCTGCAACCTTTCCGAACGGGTCATACGCAAAAATGCTTTTCCCCTCCGCGCTTGTTTCCGCTGCCCGCACCGATCTTGGAATCTCCGTCCGGAAAACCCTGATCCTGCCGCCATAAGTTTCTCGAATCAGCCTGCTGACATCCTTGGCATAATTCGTTCTGGCGTCTACCATAGTGATCAAGATCCCTTCAATGCATAATTTTGGATTGATCTGCCGCTTCACTTGATGAATGGTGGCAAGCAGCTGTTCCAGGCCCTTCACCGACAGGTAATTGGCCTGCACCGGAACCAATGTGGCATCAGCGGATGCCAAGGCGTTCACCGTCAGCATTCCCAGGCTCGGCATACAGTCCAGAAGAATGTAGTCGTAATAAGCTCGAAGCGGCTCCAGGAATTGCTTCAGGATACGTTCGCGATTCATTGTGTTCACAAGTGAGACCTCCAGTCCCGCCAGCGAGATATTCGAAGGGATCAAATCTATACCCTCCTGCTGATGGATCAGTACAGTCTCCAATGTCACTGGGTTTTCACTGATTGTTCCATTCAGAAGATCTGAAAGTGTCAGTTCCAGGTCGTCAGGATACGGATACCCCAGGCTGATCGTAAGAGACGCCTGGGGATCTGTGTCTATCAGCAGCACCCTCCGATTCTGCCTGGCGAGTCCGATCCCCAGATTCTCTACTGTCGTCGTTTTGGCGGTTCCGCCCTTCTGATTTACCACTGCAATAACGGTTGCCTGTTTCTTCATACTGTCTCCTTCCAATCTGCCATGTCATAGCTGACCTTGGCTGTGTAATAGTGATCAATGGTCAATGGTGCGTTATAGATCGTGGCGAGCAGATACTGCTTTACATTGCGGATATCGGAAATCTGATTCTTGAAGCAATCCAGAATGTATTCCAGATGGCTTGCTTCGATTTTCATAAATTGTGCCTGTACCACAGCTTCCGGTTTGTCATCTCCCGAAATACGAATTGTTTTGGCCGTGCTGCAGAGTACATCCACCATAAGATCGAGAATCTCCTGAATCCGATCCGCCGAAAAGGGATTCCGCTGAACGAAACTGTCTATGCATAGCTTTTCCCGAAGATGCGCCCTGTATTGCTCACGCATGCTCATCGGATCCATCTCCCGTATCCTCACCACCTTGTCTTTCAGAAATGCCGAAACCGCGACCGGATGGATAAGATTGGTCTCACTTATATCAGTATTGTTATGATCAGTATTATTAGTGCATGATTTTCGTGAGTCCTGTCTCGTGATTCGCACAACTCCGGATTCATGATTTTCATGAGTCTGCTTTTCATGAGCCTCAGATTCATGATTTTCATGAGCCTCCGGCAAATCTCTGTCGTTTCCGCACCCATGCAGTCCGGACATAAAATCCTTCACATAGATCATTGCCGGTTTCCCCTGGCCCTGCTTCCTGCGTTCAATCAGTCCGATCTTCACCTCCAGCTCCTTCATCAGCTTGGTGGCCTTCTGGTTTGCACAGCGAAGATCCGCCATAACCTGCTCCAGCGTGTAATAGATGTAGACTCTGCCTTCCGCATCCAGCCACCCGTTTTTCGCCGACAATGCAGCTCTGTCCAACATAAGGGAATACAGAAACTTGGCCTCCAGTGAAACCTCCGCAAAACGATCATCCGTAATCAGCACCTTCGGAATCTGATAAAATGCAAACTGTTCTGTTCCTCTTCCGTAAAAATAATCAAATGCCATTGATTTACCTCCTCTCCTAGCAGCCGAAACCCATGCGGTGCTGAACAACGAAAAAAAGACGCCTAACCCACAGGAAATGCTGTAAGTTAAGCGTCCTTCGACGATTTCTATTCTGTTTGATCGGATGGCTTCGGTTTTGCACCTACCGTCACAATGTAGGCTCTTTTTTTGTGTCTACAGTCACCAGTTCGACCGCGACAATTACCCGAAGATACCTTTTTGAGCTCCTTCCACGGTGCGACCAGGAGGTCTCTCCGTACTGGCAATACTCGAAAAAGTGCGTAAATTCAAGGATTTCTGCTATTTCCGTTTTTGCAGTAATACTACCGTCTCCACATGCACCGTCTGGCAGAAGTTATCCACGGGCCGCACGCGCTTCAGTTCATAGCCATGACCGCAAAGATACTTCAGGTCCCGGGCCAGGGTGGCCGAATCACAGCTCACATAAACGATTTTCTCCGGGGCCATGGACACAATGGTCTCCAGGCAGCGCTCATCGCAGCCCTTCCGGGGCGGGTCCACGGACACCACATCAATCCGCTCCTCCGGGTGCGCCGCATACCAGGCCGGCAGCACCTCTTCCGCCGCGCCCACGTAAAATTCCGCATTCTCAATGCCGTTCAGGGCCGCATTCTGCCGGGCGTCCTCAATGGCCGCCGGGATGATCTCCACGCCGTACACCTTCCGGGCCTTCTGCGAAAGGAAGAGGGAAATGGTGCCGATGCCGCAGTACAGATCCCAAACCGTCTCCGTGCCCTTAAGTCCCGCAAATTCCAGCGCTGCACCGTACATCTGCTCCGTCTGCACCGGGTTCACCTGATAGAAGGAGAGCGGCGAGATCCGGAAGCGCACACTGCCGATGGCATCCTCGATATAACCCGGGCCGTAGAGATGCACGATTTCCCGTCCCATGATCACATTGCTCCGCTCCATGTTGATGCTGTAGCTCAGGCTGTCCACATGCAGAATCCCGCGGAATGCCGACATTTCCCCACTGTCTCCCAGGGAAATGTCTTCGGCGCCGGCGGACTTATCCACATTCGACACCGGATTCATGCACAAATCCCGAACCAGCGCTTCGCGCTCCGGCAGCTGTCGGGCATTTACCACCAGACAAACCATGATCTGCCCGGAGGCAAAGCCCTTCCGGATCAGCACATGGCGCACCACACCGCGTCCGCTTTTTTCGTCATAGGGCTCGATATGATACCGCTCCATCCACACCAGCACGCGGCGAAGAATCTCCCGGTTTTCCGGAATGCCCAGAAGACAATCCTCACAGGGGATCACATCATGCGTGCGGCCGGCATAGAAGCCGGCGATCAGCTTTCCCGATTTATCTCTGGAAATTGGGAACTGGGCCTTATTTCTGTAGCGATAAGGCATTTCCATCCCCACAATCGCTTCGAAAACCCGGTCCAGAATATCCTTTTCGATCTCTCCGATGCGCAGCAGGTTGTTGTAGACCTTCTCGGACTTGAATCTGAGCTGCGCTTCATAAGACATTTCCTGAAGCTGACAGCCGCCGCAGCGCCGGGCCAGTGTGCAGGCTGCCGTCACACGATCCCCGGAGGGGGACAGGATCTTCAGCAGCCGGGCAAAGCCGTAATTCTTTTTCACCTTGGTGGCACTCGCCAGAATCCGATCTCCGATGACGGTGTCCTTCACAAACCAGACGAAGCCGTCCTGACGGCCAATGCCCAGCCCCTCGCCGGAATAATCTGTGATCTCCAGTTCAAATGTCTCATTTTTCTTCATGCACTGTGCCCCTCCTGCCGGGCATTCCACATAAAACAAAGAAGGCTTTGCTGTTCGCAAAGCCTTTGATTCCGCTTAGCCCAGTGGATTAGTACTGGTTCTTCGTAAATTCGAGTCGATCAATCGGTTGAAGCCGATCCAGCCGTTGTTCTCCTTCGACTTGCCGGAACGGTCCGCTGCCCCCAGAGCCTCCCGCATGGTCTCCAGCTTCGCGTCCACATTGTCCGCAAAGGACAGGGCCATGGCCTCCATCAGGGCCGGCTTCTTCGGTGAGCCGTACTCCAGCTCGCCGTGATGCGCCAGGATGCAGTGTCCCAGCTCGGCTGCCAGCACCGACGGGAAATCCGGAATCTCCCGCACCGCATTCATGATCATCTCATAGCCGATGACGATATGTCCGATCAGCTGTCCCTCATCAGAATAATCATTCCTGGGGAAATTGGTCAGCTCCCGCACCTTGCCGATGTCATGGCAAAGGGCCGCCGTCACCAGCAGGTCCCGGTGCAGATCCGGATAGTGCTTCGCAAAATAATCACAGATCGCCGTCACGGAAAGGGTATGCTCCATCAGTCCGCCCACATAGCCGTGGTGCACTGACTTCGCTGCGGAATGCGCCATGAATTCCTTCCGGAATGCGGCATTCTCCACAAACAAAAGCTCCAGCAGACGATGCAGATACGGATTCTGTACCGACTGGATGTCTCTCTCCAGCTCCTGCGCCATCTCCTCCAGTGACCGCTCGGAAACCGGCAGATAGTCCTTGGGATCATAGGAGCCCTCCTGTGCCACGGAGAGCCGCTGAATGCTGAGCTGGTTCGTTCCGTTGTAGACAGTGACATTACCCTCTACATACACATAATCCAGCACATCAAACTCGTTGATGCCCGGGGAGTTGGGCTCCCATACCTTCGCATCCACAGAGCCGGTCCGGTCCTGCAGCGTCACATTCATGTATTCCTTGCCGTTCTTCGTCAGCGCCAGATTCTTCGTCTTCACGAGATAAACCCCGGCCACCCGGAGACCGTCGTGAAAATTCTCGATATATTTCATTTCCTGTTTCCTTTGTTGAAAAAACTCCTTAAACTCCATCTCCTACCTCGCACCCACCGTCACCGTAAACGGAAGCTCGGTGTACTCCTGACCCCGCTGCCGGAGCACAGTAACCGTTATTGTATCATTGACTGCCGTATTTTCCAATGCATTTTCGTAGGCGCTGACGGTCTTCACCTCCTGCTCATTGATGCGCACCAGCACATCTCCGCTCTGGATGCCGGCCACATAGGCCGGAGAGTTCTCCTCGGTGCCGTGAACATAGACCCCCGCCGGGATGCCCTGCGCCTCCAGCTCGCCGTTCACCTCCTGCACCTGCAGTCCCAGGAAGCTGACCTCCCGACCGTTGCTGAGGCTTTCAATGTCCTTCAGATAGTCGGAGATGCCTGCGATCCGGCAGAAGCCGTCAGCACTCTCTGTCCCGCTGTCTACCCAGCCCACCAGCTCGCCCCGCGTGTTCAGCACGAAGCTGCCGTGCGCGGCCTCGCATTGTCCTGTCAGGGTAATGTCTTCGACGGTACGATCCGTAGCGGTCTCATTGTAGCTGAGATACGCCACTGAAGAAAAGACTGAGGAATTCAGCTTTCCTGCCGGTGCGCCGATCACGGCCACCGTATCCCCCCGCTGCAAAAGACGGGAATTGCCCAGCGGAATTTCTTGCAAACTCTTCTTTTCCTTCTCGGAAAGCGCAGAAAGCGCCACCGAAACCACCGCCAGTCTGTCCCGGCTGTCCCTGGCCTTTACCATGGCCGGATAGCTCTTCTCCCGCTGAATGGTGACCTCCAGCGCATCCGGATTGTCTGCGGCCTCCAGCGGGGTCAGGATCAGGACCTCACTGCCGCTGACCGCCAGCACCATGCCGGAATAGCTGTCCTCCGACGCATATTCCTCTCCGAGAAAATCTCGGCTGCTGACGCTCTTCTTCACCTCCACCAGGGACTTCTCCGCTTCACTCACCAGCTGCTTCAGGCTGTTCATCAGCGTTTCATAAGAGGAAACCGAGAAATTATAGTTTTCAATTTCCGACTGCACCACCTCCGCCAGGGCTTCGGTTTCTGTCTCCGCCGGAACCGCCGTCTCCGCCTCCGTGCTTTCCTGTACCGGCTCGGTCTCAAATTCGATGGACTCCGCCTCCTCCTTCCGCAGAAAGCTCGCAAGCAGCGGCTCCGAGGCCGCAAAGGCCCCGGCACTGATGCAGCCGAACAGCACCGCCGACAGCACCACCCGAAGATAATGCCGGATGCGGCGGCGGGGACTTTCCTCCCGTCCTACAATCTTCTCATTGATGAATTTCTTCTCTGACATATCCTTATCCTGCGTCTGCCTGTGCCACGGGGAGCGTAAAGGTGAATTCCGTTCCCGCGCCCTCCGTGGATACACAATCTATGTTTTCACCATGCGCATTCACTATGGATTTCACGATCGACAGGCCCAAACCGGTGCCCTGCTTGTCCTTGCCCCGGGACTGGTCCGTCTTGTAGAAGCGATCCCAGATCTTGTTGATGTCCTTCTTGGGGATGCCGATGCCGCTGTCCTTCACGGAAATGAAGGCCTTGCTGCCCCGGAGTCCGGTCCGGATCACAATGGCGGAATCCGATGTGCTGAACTTCATGGCATTGTCCACCAGGTTGTAGAGCACCTGCTGAATCTTGGGATAATCCGCATAGACCATCTCCTTCTTCTGGTCAAACACCAGCTCAAAGGTAATGTTTTTCTTCCGGCAGCTCATCTCAAAGCTTTCACAGACATCCTTCACCATACGATTCACATCGAAATTGGTACGGGTGAGAAAGCCCTTCTGGTCCATGGTGTTGAGCTGCAGCATAGACCTGGTCAGCTTGGTGAGACGATCCGTCTCCGCAATCAGCCGAAGGAGATATTTTTCCATGAGCTCCGGCGGAATTGTGCCGTCCAGAATGGCCTCCAGATACCCCTTGATCGAGGTAAGCGGTGAGCGGAAATCATGACTTACATTGGCGATAAACTGCTTCTGATAGTCATCCGCCTTGGCAATTTCGTCCGACATGAAATTCAGGGTTTCCGCCAGATACCCCATCTCATCTCTCGCATGGGTCTCGATCCGGTAGCTGTACTCTCCGGCTGCATATTTGGTAGCGCCCTCCGTGATCTGCCGCAGGGGCTTGTAGACAATGTAGTAGAACACCAGCAGAATGATCAGCGAAAGGCAGAAAATGATGAGTCCGGTAATGTATACAATGTTCAGAATCTCGTCCTGGGACTCCAGAATATTTTCCACCGGCATGTGGATCAGCACGTAACCGCTGGTGCTGTACTTCCGGGTAATGGGCGAAGCCACCGTCAGCACCGGCTCCGAAAACATGTTGTGGAAATTCCCGGTCAGATACCGCTGACTCCCAAACTTCGTGGGGTCGAAGTCTTCAATGCGCTGCTCCCGACGGCACTCCTGGTCCGAATCGGAGATGATATTTCCATCCCGGTCCACCAGCCAGATGTCCACATGCAGGAAAGCAGAAACCGCCTTCATTTGCTCATTGATCATCTCCTCGGAGAGCGCGGCATTGGAGGACTCCGAATAGGTGGTGGCGATCAGCGTCGCCTCGGAATACAGGTTGTTGGCCTGCTCCCGCAGGAGGTACTCATAGGTAAGCTTCGAAGACAGCACCGCAATGACCGCAAAGCCCAGTATGCCGAAGGCGATATAGGACAGTATCAATTTGCTGAACAGTGATTTCTTCATCATCCCACTCTGAACTTATAGCCGATGCCCCAGACTGTTGCGATTTCCCAGTCCTTGCTGCCGGAAAGCTTCTCCCGGAGACGCTTGATGTGCACATCCACGGTACGGGAATCTCCCGCAAACTCATAACCCCAGATATGATCCAGCAGCTGCTCCCGGGTAAAAACCTGATTGGGGGAGCTGGCCAGGAAATACAGGAGCTCCAGCTCCTTCGGCGGCATATCCACCGGCTTTCCCCGATAGATCACCGCGTAATTGCTCTGGTTGATGAGAAGCTCCGGATATTCGATGTATTTTCCGCTGCGGGACAGCTCCGGCACCTCCATCACAGCGCCCTGGGCCCGGATCTCCTCCTTCGGCCGGCTGTTCTCTGCGTTCTGGAAGCGCCGCAACACTGCCTTCACCCGGGCCACCAGCTCCTTGGAATCAAAGGGCTTCTGTATGTAATCATCCGCTCCCAGCTCCAGTCCCAGCACCTTGTCGAAGGTTTCACCCTTTGCCGACAGCATGATCACCGGCACCTGGGAACTCGTCCGCAGGCGGCGGCATACCTCGTAGCCATCGATACCCGGCAGCATGAGATCCAGGATAATGAGATTCGGCTTGTATTCCGGGAACAGCTGCAATGCCTCCTCGCCGTCCGCCGCAATGCGGGTATCATAGCATTCCTTTTCCAGATACAGCGCGATCAGCTCCGCAATGGAGCTGTCATCGTCCACAATCAGGATCCTCTGCTTTTCCACCATCTGCCGTCTCCTCTCATCGCTTAAACTTTGCAATGGTTACGCCGTCCGAGCCCTCGCCGTACTCGCCCAGACGGAATTCTTCGATATACTTGTTCTTCTTGAGCACCTGATGCACCATCTTCTTCAGGGCACCGGTACCCCGGCCGTGCACGATCCGCACCTGGGGAAGCCGCGCAAGATACGCGTCGTCCAGATACTTGGTCAGCTCCGGCAGCGCCTCCGAGGTGGTTTCGCCGATCAGATTGATCTCCGGCGACATGCCCATGGCCTTGGACATGCCGATCTTGCCGGCACCTCTGGCCGCTCCCTTGCCGCCGGATTTTTCCAACGGCTGGGCAGACTTCACCAGCTCCAGATCCTTGATGCTCACCTTGGTCCGGATAATGCCGGCGGTGACATAGAGCATCTCGTCCCGATCCGGCAGCGTGGATACCGTGGCCTCCAGGTTCATGGACAGCACCTTGACCGTATCGCCGACCTTGATCTTCTTCGCAGACAGAGGCTGGGCCGGGCCCTTCACATGCTCCTTCACCATAGCCGACTGGGCAGCCCGCAGCTTCTGGTTCAGTGCCGTTCTGGTCTGCTCCGCCTTCAGCACCTTGCCGCCGCTCTGCTCCTGCCGCCGCAGCTCCTTCACCACAGAATCCGCGGTTTCCTTGGCCTCCTGAAGGATCTGGGCAGCCTCCTCCCGGGCCTTCTGGAGGATCTTGTCTCTTCCCTTCTCCACGCCGCGGGAGGATTCCTTCGCCCGCCGCTTGTATTCCTCGATCTCCGCCCGGTAGCGCTGGATCTCTTCCCGCTCCCGTTCCACGGTAATGCGGCTTTCCTCCAGGCTGGCGATCACATCCTCAAACTTCACATCCTCTTTTTCGATGCGGGATTTCGCATCCTCAATGATGTAGTCCGGCAGCCCCAGCTTCTTGGAGATGGCAAAGGCATTGGACTTGCCCGGCACACCGATCAGGAGCCGGTAGGTGGGACTCAGAGTCTCCACATTGAACTCACAGCTGGCATTCTCCACGCCCTCCGTGGACAAGGCATAGACCTTGATCTCCGCATAGTGGGTGGTGGCAATGGTTCTGGTCTTCATATTGTGCAGGAAATTCAGCACCGCCATGGCCAGCGCCGCGCCCTCCGTGGGATCTGTTCCCGCTCCCAGCTCGTCGAAAAGACAGAGGCTGTGGGCATCCGCCTGCTGCAGAATCCGCACGGTATTGGTCATATGCGCAGAGAACGTCGACAGACTCTGCTCAATGCTCTGCTCGTCTCCGATGTCTGCAAAAATCTCCTCGAACACCGCCAGCTCCGAGCCCTGGAATGCCGGAATGAAGAGACCGGACTGGCCCATAAGCTGGAACAGTCCCACGGTCTTCAGACAAACCGTCTTGCCGCCGGTATTCGGTCCCGTGATCACCAGAAGCGAAAATGCATCGCCCAGATACACCGTAATGGGCACCACCGTCTTCGGATCAATGAGGGGATGCCGGCCGTCCTTGATGTGAATGTAGTAGCGGTCATTAAAGCTCGGCTTCACGGCATGCATGCTGCCTGCCAGCTTGGCTCTGGCGAAGATGAAATCCAGCTGCGCCAGCAGCTCCGTATTCCGCTCGATTTCACGGGAATAGGGATACACCGCTGCAGAGAGTGCCTCCAGCACCTTCTCGATCTCCCGCTTCTCGTCTGCCTCCAGCTCCCGGATCTCGTTGTTCAGCCGCACGATGCTGATGGGCTCAATGAACAGGGTAGAGCCCGTAGAGCTCTGGTCATGCACCATACCCGGAAACTGAGACTTGTACTCCGCCTTCACCGGAAGACAGTAGCGGCCGTCCCGCATGGTAATGACGGCTTCCTGCAGCATCTGGCGGGAGCCGTTCAGTACAGAGCTCAGCTGTCCGTGGATCCGCTCCTCCAGCACATGCATCTTCTTCCGCACGGCATGAAGTCCGGCACTGGCGTCATCCGCAATCTCATCCTCCGACAAAATACAGCGGGTGATCTCCCGGTTTACCTGGGACAGGGGCTCCAGCTCCCGGAAATACTCACTCAGCGCATCCCCGGCATCGTCCTCCTTTTCACCTTCCCGGCTGTAGGTCTTCGCTCTGGCGGCCACTGTCAGCACGCCGGAAACCTGCAGTAGCTCCTGAATGGAAAGGGATGCCGAAAGCTCCAGCCGTTTCAAGGCAGCATGCACGTTCCGCACGCCGGAAAAGCTGATATTGCCGCAAAGACGGATGCGGTTTTCAGCCGCCTCCGTCTCATCCTGCATTTTCTCGATTTTGCTGCGGTCCGTCAGGGGCTCCAGCTCCCGACAGAGACGCTTTCCCTCCTGGGAATGGGCGTGCTCCGCCAATCTGTCCAGGATCTTGTCAAACTCCAGTGTCTTGTATACCTTTTTATTCATTATTCTCTAAAACCAGTCTTGCACAGCCGTAGATACCCGCATCGTTGCCGAGGGTAGCCAGTGTGATGCCGGCCTTTTTGTTATCCTCCAGCAGGGGGGTATATTCGTCGTAATACTTCTCAATGCGGTCAATGAGATACTGTCCCGCTTTGGAGACACCGCCGCCGATCACATAGAGCGCCGGGTCAGCGATCATAGATACCGTTGCCAGCACCTGTCCCAGGTAGCGGCAGCTGGTGTCCAGGGTCTTCACCGCCAGGGCATCGCCTGCCTTGGCACAGTCACAGACATCCTTGGCCTGCAGGTTTTCGCCGAAATCCCGCATGGCGGAGGGCTCTTCTGAAGCCGCCAGATTCCGCATGGCCTCCCGTACGATGCCGGTGGCGCTGGCCACCTGCTCGAGGCAGCCGTGACCGCCGCAGTTGCAGGCCTCCTTCTCGTGGGCGCGCACATGAATGTGTCCGATCTCTGCGCCGGCACCATGAACACCGGTCACAATCTTCTCATTCATGATCAGGCCGCCGCCAACACCGGTGCCGAGGGTCACCATCAGCATGTCCCGGGTGCCGCGGCCGCCGCCCTGCCACATCTCTCCGAGTGCGGCAACATTGGCATCATTTCCCACCTCGCAGTGCAGGCCGTCCAGAAGCGCGGAAAGCTCCTTTGCGGGATAGCGATTTGTCCAGCCGAGGTTCACGCAAACATGTACGTATCCGTCGGGCTCCACAGGTCCGGGGACACCGATGCCGGCGCCGCTCAGCTCCGTCAGGGCGATGCCCTTCTCCTGCAGCCGCGCCTTCATCGCAAGGGCCACATCATCCAGAATGTAGCGGCCGCCCTCCTCACGTCGTGTCGGCACCTCCCACTTGTCCAGAAGCTCTCCCTCCACGGTGAAAAGTCCGCATTTTACTGTGGTTCCTCCCACATCAATTCCTGCACAGTATTTCTTCATATCCTCGCCAATCCTTTCTCGCTTATCCTCACTTCAAAAGAAGGCTCTCCAGCTTTCCGGCGCTGCCGATCATGACGCTTGTACGAAGCGAGCCATGACTTGTCCTGCCGACCCGCGCCGTGGTGATCGGCAGATCCACTTCACCGTCATAGCGAAGCTTTCCCTTGATATCATAGACCCGGAGCTGACTGTCGTGGTACAGCAGAACATGCTTCTGATCCATCTGCAGACCGCTGTAATTGAAAGCAAAACTCCGGTCAAACACCAGATGTCCGTCCGTACGGTACACCAGCAGCCGGTAGGGATCCGGGTCTGCCTTCGCCGCATCCGAGGCACTGGCATTGCTCTCCTGGGCATTGTCGGTAACCAGGGCCACATAGTCCTCGTCGTAGGCAATGGACAGGATGCTGTTGCTGATCTTCACATTGGCGACAAGCTCCGGACTGGTCAGCACTTTGGTGGAAAAGAAGGCCACGCCGCCGTCATAGAAGGCCTGGGCATGGGTATCATCGGAAAAATGCACCCGGCCCGTAAGATAACCCTGGAAATCCTCCGTGAAGCCGCCCACCATACGGTTGCCCCCGGCACTCTGTCCCACCTCCGAAAGGTTGTAGAACACCACCTTGTTTCGGAGTGTGCCGTTTTCCAGATAAGCAAAGGACGCCATCAGCTCCGTACCGTCCGGTGAAACCGCGATGTCCACCGGGTAGCCGTCGCCGCCCAGCACCGACTTGATGGAGATATCCAGTGCGCTGCCCTCCTTCGTGAACACCGCGATGTAACTGGCATCCGAATCCTCCAGCAACGCATACACCACACCCTTTGCCGACACCGCCACCTTGATGATGGGAAGGCTGGTTTCCGCCTCGCCCGTGGTGCCGCTGGGTCCCATGATGTAAATGTGGGTGCCGCCCTGCTCCGCGATGGCCGCAAACTCTCCATTTACGGAAATTGTCGGCGTATCGATCTCATAGGACTGATTCCATACCGTTTTTCCTGCGGCATTGATATAGCTGGCACCGTCCCGGGTCACCTTCATGAGTCCGTCTGCGTAGATCTCGTAGCTCTCATAATTCGCGTCGGTGCTGCCGTTCTGGGTATAATCCACAAGCCAGCTGCGGCTATAGCTCCCGTACTGCCGGTTCAGGAACCAGGAGCCACCGGCAATCAGCAGCAAAAGGATGAACAGCAGAAGCAGAAGCCACCGCTTCAGCCGCTTATCCGGCGGCCGCCGTCTCCTTCTGCTCTGCTGCTCCAGCGTCTCCGCATCCAGCACCCGCTCTCTCAGCGCCTGTTTTCTCGTTTCTCTGTTCTGTACTGCCATTCCCTGTCTTCGGTCCCGTCTTGTATGTAATGCTTTTTAGAATAACTTCTCCGGGTAGCTGCCGGATTCATGCAATGCCCGCAGAGACTTCTCCACTGCCGCACGGTCCTCCTGATAGGTCACGCCGAACCAGCGGTCATGATCCTTCAGCACCCGCACCCGGGCCTCGCCCTTCTGCATCAGCTTGTCAATTTCTGCCGGCAGAAGATACTCGGACTTCATCTCCTGTCCGTGCGCCTGCAGCCAAGCCGGGAAATTTTCCTCCAGCACATCCAGGAAGTGCCGGGGCAGTCCGAACATGTTCATGGAAACAATGGCGTCTCCGTCCACCTGCACCGGTGTACCCTGGATATCCTGTCCCCAGATCTCTCCATTTTCCCGACGCGCAATGTCATAGGTCTCATGGATGGCGGAAAGGCAGCCTTCCTCACCCATCCTGCAGACACCGCGGCTCACGGTACCGTTGTCAGAAAGCGTATTGCCTACGATATAGCCGGCCATGCACATGTCAAAGTAGGGCTTCGTCTCATCCATTTCATTGACCATGTAATCATGCAGCAGCCGGAAGCCCTCCTTACCGTAGAAATCATCCGCGTTGATCACCGCAAAGGGACAATCCACCAGATCCTTCACCTGCAGCAGGGCATGCGCCGTTCCCCAGGGCTTCTTTCTTCCCTCCGGTACAGAAAAGCCTGCCGGCAGCATAGAAATCTCCTGGAAGGCATAGTCACAATCCGCCACCTTCTCAATGCGGTTGCCGATGATCTCCCGGAAATCCTTTTCAATATCCTTCCGGATAATGAAGATAATGCGGTCAAAGCCCGCTGCCAGTGCATCATGGACCGAATAATCCATGATGATCTCACCATGGGGGCCCAGCTTGGCCAGCTGCTTGATTCCGCCGCCGAAGCGGGAGCCAATGCCTGCCGCCATCACTACCAATGCCGTTTTTTTCATATTTTCACTCCTTCGCCGCCCTCTTGCATAAGAACCAAAAGGCGAGCATACTTTGCCCAAAGTATACTCGCTTTTTCATGGTTTGTCTATGAAGGGAGGCGCTTACTTCAATGTCCAGTTGCCGTCCTTCATAATATAATTTTTCTCTACGCCGATGAGATCCATCCAGTGCTTTGTCAGGGACACCGTATACGTCGTCTGATTTTCATCATAGCTGTCGCTCACCTTGTCCCAAATCTCCTCGGAGGAGGGCCAGAGCGCATAACGGGGGCTAATCATCCGATAGAAGTCGAGAGAGCCGCCGTGCTGTCCGTGGTGTGCGATCTGCACGATGTCCGCCTTCAGGGCATCTGCACTGTAGCTCTTCATGAGCTCCTGCGCCAGCTCATAGGGTGTGTCGCCCAGCACCAGCAGCTTCTTTCCGCCCACGGTTATCATATACACAATAGAAGAATTGTTTCCCGTGTCCACCTCTGACAGGAAAACCTGATTCATAATCTGCACACTGACATTGCCCACCTGGATGGTGGTGCCTGCCGGAGAATTGTAATGCAGCTTCGACGCATCGTAGCTCGCCAGCGCACTGTCGATCTCCTCAATGAAGGGGATGCGATAGGACTGCTCATGCGCCCGGTAATAGTCCATTGGAGCGAAACCATAGTAAATGTCTCCCAGAGACAGGTCGCTGTACTCGCTGCCGCCGTTTTTCCGCTGCTCCAGCATAACCGCCAAGGCGCCGCAGTGATCCACATGGGGATGGGTCAACAGCCAGGCATCCACCCTGCCGCCGTTGGCGCGGATATACTGGGCAAGATACGGCGCATTGGTCTTGAGACCGCCGTCCACCACCAGCATATGTCCGTCACTGCTCTTCACAATGAGGCAGAGCTGCTGTCCCGTTTCCTTCCCCTTCATCAGGGTAATGCTGGCGCCGCCTAGACCGATGGTGGTATCCACATTGCTCTGCTCCGAGCTGCCGATGACCGTATAGCCGCTGATCCCCGCACTGCTGGGCTGGGCAACATTGGAAATCTGTACAGCTGTACTGCCCGCCTGCAGCGCCTGCTCCTTTGTATTCTCCGCGGTTTCACCGATGCTCTGAATGCCGTCCCCGCCAAAGCTTACGCTGCCCGTTGTTTCCGTACTCACGCTGCTCTGTCCCGGTGCGGATGCCGCCTCCGTCACATTGGCCGCCAGCACCGGCTGCGCCGTCAGAAGCACCGCACTCAGACAGGCCAGTGCTCTGCCGCAAAATCGATTCATCTCCGTTCCTCCCTGTCCTTACTGTGAAAGCCAGACGCCGTTGGCATCAAAGCGATATTCCGTACCGTCAATGCTTCTGCTGCAGTCCCGCAGCATGGCACCGTTTGTATCCAGATAATACCAGGCACCGTTGATCTGCTTCCAGCCGGTACGCATCGCACCGTCGCCGCTGAGCCAGTACCAGGTCTCGCCGACATTGCACCAGTTGGTCGCCATATCGCCCGCCGGATAGAAGTAGTACCAGGCATCTCCTACCTGCTGCCAGCCCACAGCCATGCTGCCGTCTGCCTTCAGATAATACCAGTGGCTGTTCAGCTGCTTCCAGCCTGTCACGAGGCTGCCGCCCTCATAATAGCACCAGCTGCCGTCCGCCTTCTGGTTCCAGCCGTCGCTCACGGCTGTGGGGCCGCTGACAGAGATGTCCGCTGCATTGCTGCTGGCCACAGGTCCGCTGCCCGCAATCACCGTTGTCTTGCTGCCGGACGTTGTCGTGGATGCGGATGTGCTTGTGCCGCCGTAGGCCACCTTGGAGAACTCCGTGGTGATCTTGCCGATGATGCCGTTGATGGTGCCCTTCTCACTGGACTGCCAAATGGTCGTGTTGGTGCCTGCCACCGGACGATAGACCTTGTCCTCCGCATAAGAAGCAAACCAGACATCATAGGGAATGTCTGCCACATTCATGTACTTGGTGAGCCAGGTCTTGTTGGCATAGACAATGGGAGTATAGCCCGCATTCTTCACGATTTCACAGTACTTGTTGGACATGGCCGTCAGCTGTGCCGGTGTCGCGCCCTCGGACAGAATGGAGTTCACCTCGATATCGAAGGCCACCGGATACTGCAGCCGGTACTTCTTGATCTTCTCCACCGTCAGATTGGCCTCTGCGATCACCTGATCCATGTTCTTCGCCGTGGAGCAAAGATAAGCGCCCACCTTGATGCCGGCCGCCTGTGCGCCCTGCACATTCTCATCGAAATAAGCATCCTCCGTCAGACCGTAGGCGATACGCACCATCACGAAGTCCAGCCCGTCCGCCTTGGCCGCATTCCAGTCAATGGCACCGTTCTGGTTCTGGAATTTCGAAACCTCTGTTCCTTTTTCCAGATACGTGAAGTCGGTGCCGTCGGCATTTTTATAGCCGGTCCAGTAATCACTGGTGGTGCTTGTGCTACTGCTGCCTGTCGCGCTGCTTGTTGTGGCATCCGTCGTCACCTCCAGTGCATCGCCGGGCCCTGCGGCCAATGCTGTCGGCGCCCAGCTGCTGAGCAGGCAGGCCGTCATGGCCATCGTCATCCATTTCCTGATCTTCATATATACCCCTATCTTCTCCTGTATAAATTCTGGCATAATATAACGCTTCCATAGCTTAACAGCAAAGTTTTTTACAGACAAGCCTTTCGAAAAAGCTTTAATTAAATCGTAATTCTTTCGTAGTGCCGTGCAATGTGTGCTATACTGAGGAGTGAGTATGTCTCATCGTATAGCAAGGGAGGACCTGTTATGAAAAAACTTTTTAAAACCAATTTTTCCACTGCCGTCATTGTGCTGATCCCGGCCTGCATCGGCATCAACTACCTGGGCAAGCTCTTTGCCAGCGCATTGAAGCTGCCGCTCTGGCTGGATTCCATCGGCACCTGCATCGGCGCCGTTCTGGGCGGACCGATCATCGGTGCCATCTGCGGTGCCGTCAACAACCTGATTTACGGCTTCACCACCGGTGACAACATCACACTGGTCTATTCCCTGACCAGCCTCTTCATCGGTCTCGCTGTGGGCATCATGGCCCGCCTCGGCTTCATGAAGAGCCTCCCCAAGGCGCTGCTGACAGCAGTGGTCGGCGGTCTGGCAGCTGTTCTTGTTTCCACACCGCTGAATGTGCAGTTCTGGGGCGGCACAACAGGAAACCTCTGGGGCGATGCCCTCTTTGCCTGGACCCAGAGTCAGGGCATGTCCGTGATGCTCGGCTCTCTCCTCGATGAGCTCCTGGTGGATGTACCGGACAAGCTGGCCACTTTGATCATCGTTTACTTCATCATCAAGGGACTGCCGAAGAAGCTCATCTCCCTCTATGATGCCAATGCAGAAATCGAAAGTCTGGACTGATACAAATTATGATTCCCTGAAAGGAGAAAATACTATGGATATCGCGGGATATATTGACCACACCATGCTGAAGGCCGATGCCACAACCGAAACCATCAGGCGCTACTGCGCAGAGGCACGAGAGCATCACTTCCACTCCATCTGCGTGAATTCCTGTCATGCCGCCCTGGTGGCCAAGGAGCTGGCGGGCACCGGCATTACCACCTGCTGCGTGGTCGGCTTCCCTCTGGGCGCTATGGTGACCCGTGCCAAGGCCTATGAGGCCAAGGCCGCTGTGGAGGACGGTGCCGGTGAGATCGATATGGTCATCAATGTCGGTGCGCTGAAGGATCAGAATTATGATCTGGTGCGGGAGGACATCCGTGCTGTGGTGGAGGCCTCCAAGCCCGCCATCGTGAAGGTCATCATCGAAACCTGCCTGCTCACAGACGAAGAGAAGGTCAAGGCCTGTCAGCTTTCCGAGGAAGCCGGCGCTGCCTTCGTGAAGACCTCCACCGGCTTCTCCACCGGCGGTGCCGCTGTGGCTGATGTGGCACTCATGAAGAAGACCGTAGGCGACCGCCTTCAGGTGAAGGCCTCCGGCGGCATCCACACCCCGGAATTCGCGCGGGAGCTCATCGCTGCCGGTGCCGACCGACTGGGTGTCAGCGCAGGAATGCAGGTGCTGTAGCTTGAAGAACATCACACTTACGCCGATGGATCGGCAGATCCTGGATTCCTACAGGATCATGCTGGACGGCCTGTCTGCCTATCTCGGGCCGGCCTATGAGATCGTTCTCCACAGTCTGGAGGATCAGGAGCACGCCGCCATCAAGGTCGTCAACGGCCACTATACCGGCCGCACAGAGGGGGCGCCCATCACGGATCTGGCCGTCCGCATGCTGGAGCAGATCAATGAAAGCGGCGACAAACACAGCAGCATGGTCTACTTCAACAAAAATCGCAGCGGGCAGCCCATGAAATCCGCCACCATCCCCATCCTGGGTGAAAACGACCGCATCATCGGCCTCCTGTGCATGAATCTGCATCTGGAGGTGCGCCTCAGCACCATTCTGGAGGGCTTGTCCCCCGCTGCCGAGGGCAGCGCCTCCGTTACGGAAACCTTTGTCAGCAACACCGATGAGGTCATCCGAAAGGCCGTGGAAACCGCCCGGGCCCAGGCCTTCAGCAACCCGGAAATTTCCGCCGCCAACAAAAACAAGGAGATCATCGCTCTCCTCAAGGAAAAGGAAATCTTCACCATCAAGGGTGCCGTCGGCAAGGTAGCCGAGCAGCTGGGCATTTCGATCAACACGGTATATCTGCATCTGAGAAAGCTTTAAGCACCGATGCCTCTCAGATTCTAAGCCGCAAAAAAGAGGAACCGCGGGTTCGCAAGGAGCCCGCGGTTCTTCTTTTTTTCCTGCACTCAATTCTTGATAAGCTCAGCCCGCAATTTGTATAACTGCGGCGGCTGAACGGCGGCCTCCTTCAGCGCGTCCGTCTCCCGGAACACCTCTGCCGGGCTGCCGTCGGCGAGGATCTCGCCGTGGGCCATCACCAGCACCCGCTCAAAGCAGGCAGACACAAAGTCCATGTCGTGGAGAATGGCCAGCACCAGCTTCCCCCGGGCCTGCAGCGCACCGACAATCTCTCTGAGCTTTGCCTTTCCCAGTACATCCTGGGCAATGGTGGGCTCATCCAGAATCACCACCTCCGTATCCATGGCCAGCACCGAGGCGATGGCCACCAGCTTCCGTTCCGAAAGCTCCAGATCGTAGGGATTGCTCTCCGCCTGCGCCAACAGTCCCACCTGCTGAAGCGCCTCTCGCGCACTTTCCTCCGCCTTTTCCTTCGTCATGCCGATGTTGAGCGGCCCGAACATCACCTCGTCCAGTACCTTGTACTTGAAAATCTGGTCGTCCGGATTCTGGAACACATAGCCGATCCGGCCGCTGAGCGCCGCCACCGTATGGCGGGTAATGTCTTCACCGCCGAAATACACGCTGCCGCTCTCGGGCTTCAAAAGGCCCTTCAGAATCCGCACCAGCGTCGTCTTGCCGGCACCGTTCTGTCCGATGATGGCCGTGGGCCGGTGGTCCAGCGTCAGGCTGAGTCCCGGCAGCACCGGCTTTCCGGGAATGTAGGAAAACTTGAGATTTTCTGTCCGGAAGCTTTCCGTCAGTGCTGCGGACGCCCCGGCTGCCGATGCCTTTTCCGGCGCCGCCGTCAGAGAAGCGCAGAGCTCCGCTCTTCGGGCCGAAGACATTGTCCCGAGCAGCGATGAGAGCGTCACGGGATAGCAGCCGTTCGGGAGCATCAGGCCGTGCTCCCGGGCAAAGCCTGTATACACCGGCGGCTCCACATGGTGCTCCGCAAGATCCTCCCGGGAGAAAATCTCCTCGGGCGTGCCGATGGCCAGGAGCTTCCCTCCCTGCATCAGCAGCAGACGATCGCAGTACGCCGCCAGCTTCTCCGGCTTCTGCTCGATCATCAGGATGGTAATGCCGGTTTTCGCCAGCTCCTCGACGATGCGGAAAACCTCCTCGGAGCCGGCAGGATCCAGCTGCGAGGTGGGCTCGTCCAGAATCAGGAGCTCCGGCTGCATGGCCAGTACGGAAGCAATGGCCACTCGCTGCAGCTGTCCGCCGGACAGGTCGAAGGGGTTTCGATCCCGGAATTCCCAGATACCCAGCTGCCGCAGCACGGATTCCACACGCTGACGGATTTCCTCCGGCGCGATTCCCAGGTTCTGAAGGCCGTAGCCTACCTCGTCAAAGACCGTGTCCTTGGCGCCGGACAACTGGTTGAAGGGGTTCTGGAACACCAGGCCGATTTTCTGACAGAGGGTTCCCACCGGGGTTTTGGCCGCCTCCAGGCCGTCGATCCGGACAGTGCCCCCGTAGGCGCCCTTATAGAACTGGGGGATCAGGCCCAGCAGCGCCTGGGACAGAGAGCTTTTGCCGGCGCCGTTTTCGCCCAGGAGTCCGATGAATTCACCCTTCTCCACGGTGAAGGAGATGTCATCCAGGGCCAGCTTTTTCGCCCCGGGGTAGCGGTATTTGAGATGTTCTACTTCGATGAAAGCCATATAAAACCGATCCTTCCGAGAATGCTGAGCAGCAGCGCCGACAGTGACAGTGCCTTCAGGAGCTTATCCTGCCTGGAATAGGGATGTGTGTAGAGGTAGGTCTTGCGGCAGCCGGCACCGAAGCCCCGGACCTCCAGGGCCACCGCCCGCTCCCGGGTCGAGGTCAGCGCGCTCATGACCACCGGACTGATGAGGGGCAGAAAGGCCCGGATCCGGACAGAGAGCTTGCCCTCGGTCTCCATGCCGCGGCTCCGCTGGGCATCGGAAATGGTATGCATGGTGCCCACCATTTCGGGAATGATCTGGAAAACGGAGTTGATGATATAGCCGAAGCGGGGCGAAAAGCCCTTCTTTTCCAGCTCCTCCACCAGCTCTGAGGGCTTGGTGGTCAGCACCAGCACCGCAAAGGCCAGCAGCATGTTTAAAATGTTGAGACCGATCCGGGCCGCATACAAAAGGCCCTCCCGATAAAAGTGTACCGGTCCCAGCGAAAAGAGTACGCTGCTGTTTTTCTGATTGAAAATGCCCTGAATGATCACCACCGTCAGAATGATGGTGAAGGAAAAGGCGATCAGCGGCAGTGTCCGTTTCACGAGCCGGCCGGAGCGGAGCAGCAGAAGGCTGATAAAGATACACAGCAGAAAGGCCGTCAGCTTCCCCAGGATCAGCGGGACGAGAATCGCCGCCAGGAGATAGAACAGCTTGCTGAAGGGATGCAGCTGACAGAGCCAGCTGCCGTTGTTCTGATACAGACTGATAGATTTCATAATTTTGTCCTCTTTCCCGACGAATTCAGCGCTGCCGGGTCTGTTTTTCGGTCATTATAGCACAGTCCGCAGGAAAGCACAAAAAGAGCCCCGGTTCCCCGGGGCTGCCGTTAAGGCTTTTCCTGTTTCTGTAACGATTTCGCTTCACAGCGCACATCAGACCACTCTGCGAATCGCTGTGATTTTGTTGTAGGTTGCGGAGCAGATGCTGATGCCCTTTCTCGAATTCAGGGCGCTCAGAAGCTTTCCGTTTCCGATGTAGATGCCGCAGTGACCGGGATACACCAGAATGTCTCCGAGCTTCGCCTCGGAAAGACTGCTTACCGCCGTACCCACACTGTTCAGCGCCTGAGAGGAATGGGGCAGTGAGATGCCGAAATGCTGAAAAATCGACATCACGAAGCCGGAGCAATCGGTGCCGGAGGTCAGGCTGCTGCCGCCGTAGCGATAGCTGTTGCCGATATACTGCTGTGCATAGCTCACCACCTGCTCACCCAGGGAGCTGTCCCCGGACTTAGCAGCTGCCGTAGTGATCTGCTGCAGCTCATTTTCTACCGCAAGGATATTGTTGTCAAAGTCGAGATCCACAGTAGCTTCTACAGTATTTGCTTTGGAAGAAACTGTTGTCGCAGCGGTCTTTGTCACTGCCGTTGTCTGGACTGCAGCGGTCTGGCTCGCTGTGTCCTCGCTCTCCTCCGGTGCAGAATAGTCGATGGTCTGCTCCTGGGCTTCAAACACCAGGGTCTCTCCCTCACTGCTCTCCGGTGCTGCCAGTGCCAGACTGCTGCAGCTCAGGCTCAGCAGGGTAAGGATCAAAAGCATTTTCCGAAGGCTTCCGCAATTCCGTTTCAGTAAGTTCAAAGTCATTTTAATACAATTTTCTCCTGTTCTTTTTTCAACACCTTTAGTATACAGGATAATTTATGATTAAAATGGGAATTTATTCTAAATTTCTCCGCCATCGCCTTACATAAAACGAAAGATTTTCTTAAGACAGGCCAAATCCGCCGCCAAATGCCGCCGGAAGCTGCTCCAGTCCGTCAGGCCATCATCAGCATCATCCCGTAATGACAGGCCGATCCCGCCATGACAAAAAGGTGAAAAATCTCATGATTTCCGAAATAACGATGGGTACGGCGCAGCAGCGGAAGCTTCAGCGCATAGATAACGCCGCCTACCGTATAGATCACGCCGCCGGCCACGAGAAGTGCAAATTCCGCTGTGCTCAGCGCACGATGCAGTTGGCTGATGGAAAATACACATACCCAGCCCAGGGCAATGTAGATCGCCGAGGACAGCCACTTGGGGCAGCTGATCCAGAAGAGATTCATGAGCATGCCCAGCACGGAAATGGCGTAAACCGCCAGAAGCAGAAGCTGTCCCTGCCGGTTGCCCAGCGCCACCAGACAGACCGGGGTGTAGCTTCCCATGATCATGACGAAGATCATCATGTGGTCAATTTTCCGGAGAATCCGATTCACCCGGGGAGAGATGTCAAAAAAGTGGTAGCTGGCGCTGGCCCCGTACAGCAGAATGAAGCTGATGCCGAAGCAGAGGAAGGCCCCGAAGCGCAGCGCCGACGGATTCCGCATCACCCGGCAGAGCAGGGGCACCAATGCCAGCATAGACAGCAGCATCCCGATATAGTGTGTCAGAAAACTTCCCGGATCCTTGATACGAATGGTCATAACCTACCTCCTCTTTACAATGTGGACTTTGCGAAAGCAAAGTCCTTGATACGCTCGCCGCTAAAGCATCATGATAACCCCAATTCCTTCATCAGTGCCGGTACCGTGGTCATTTCCCGGAGGCGGCCCACATTGGCACCGGTGAAGAAGAGTCCCTCCTGCCGGTTGCCCTTCACCGCCTCGATGAGGGCATGGGTAATGCAATAGGGCACCTCGGAAGGGACGCAGCTGGTGATGCAGCGGCTGCAGTGCTGCGGCGGAATCCGCCCGCTCTCTTCCAGCCGCTGAATGAGCGGCGTCCGAACTGCCCGTCCCGGCATGCCCACGGGACTGTGGATGATCTCCACATCCGCGGCGGCGGCCGCCAGCAGCACGTCCTTATAGCCCTGGGCGGCATCGCACTCCTCGGTGGCAATGAAGCGGGTTGCCATCTGCACGCCGTCGGCGCCCAGCGCCATGATCGCTTCGATATCCTGCCTATCCCAGATGCCGCCGGCACAGAAAATCGGAATGTGTCTGCCGCTTTTCTCTTCATAGGGCTGCAGAGCCCTCCGCACCTCCGGCAGAATCTCTGCAAGGCTCTGACAGCTGCCCTCCAGGAGCTGCTTTTCCTTGAAGCCGAGGTGTCCGCCGGCTTCTGCGCCCTCAATAACCACAAAGTCCGGCTGCCGCTGATATTTCTGCTGCCATACCCGGGCAATGAGGGCCGCCGCCCTGCCGCTGGAAACGATGGGCGCAATCAATGCTGCACCCGCGGGAACGTATTCCGGCAGCGCCAGCGGAAGCCCCGCGCCGGAGATCACCGCGTCAATGCCGCAATCCACTGCCGTCCGTACCGCATCCGCATACTGTCGGGTCGCCACCATGGCATTTACCGCCAGAAGGCCGTGTCCCTCGGACAGCGCCCGGGCATCCCGAATCTCCTGCCGCAGCGCCCGGAGATTGGCTGCCTCCGGTGCCCGGTCAAAGTCCGGCTCCCGGTAACCGCAGTCTGCGGTGCTGATGCAGCCCATGGCACCGGCAAGTGCCACCGCACCGGCGAGACGCTCCAGCGATACGCCGACCCCCATGCCGCCCTGGATCAGGGGATGCGCCAGCGTCCGTCCGTGAATTTTCAATACTGCTTCCTTTTTCATGCCCAAGGGCCTCCGATTAGTTCAATTTTTTTATACTTTTTATGTTTACCATCATATTCACTTATCTTCTCCTTGTCAAGTAGTTTTGAAAACTATGTATAGAGCAAAAAAGAAGACCTCGCATTCGCAAGGTCTTCGCTGCACCATCCGGCACACTTCCTCATAACAGCCGCCCAGAGCCCGTCATGATAAGCTGCACGCCTTCAGGACCTCCTCCACGGTTTCCACCGGGATGATTTCCAGCTTCTCCCGGACCTCGGCCGCCACATCCCGGAGGTCGTCAACATTGTCCTTCGGGATAAAGGCCTTCCGCACACCGGCCCGCTCTGCCGCCATAAGCTTCTCCGGCAGACCGCCGATGGGATTCACGGTGCCCTCCAGAGACACTTCGCCGGTCATGGCAATGCGGGGTGTCACCGGAATGCCGGTCACCAGAGATGCCAGCGCCGTGGTCAGGGTAATGCCCGCAGAGGGGCCGTCCTTGGGCGTTGCGCCGTCCGGCACATGGATATGCAGGTCGTTCTGCTTGAACTGCTCCGCCTTCTCCGGGAAGATGGACTTCACCAGGCTCACGGCGATCTGCACGGACTCCTTCATCACATCCCCGAGACGGCCCGTGATGGTGAGCTTGCCGTCTCCCTTGGTGAACAGGGTCTCGATATAGAGGATTTCGCCGCCGACAGCGGTCCAAGCGAGGCCTGTCACCACACCGGGCCTTGCACTGTCCTTCACCTCCCGATGGGGCAGCGGCGACATGTCCAGATACTCCCGAAGCTTGGCCTTCTCCACCTGGATTTCCGCGCCCTTGCCCCGCACCGACTGCACCGCAGCGATGCGACAGAGGGTATCCAGCCGCTTCTTCAGGCCCCGGACACCGCCCTCCCGGGTGTAATCCGAGATAATGCTTTCCAGCGCTTCATCCGAGACGCGCACATTATCCTCGGTCAGACCTACCGCGGACAATGCCTTGGGCATGAGATGCCGCTTCGCGATCTCCAGCTTCTCCGTGGGCGTATAGCCCTGGAACTGGATCACCTCCATACGGTTCAGCAGCGGTCCCGGAATGGTCTCCGTGGTGTTCGCCGTACAGATGAACATGACGTCCGAAAGATCATAGGGCACATTCATGTAGTGATCCGTAAAGGTCTTGTTCTGCTCCGGATCCAGCACCTCCAGGAGCGCCGCGCCCGGGTCTCCGTTATAGGAGCTGGACAGCTTGTCCACCTCATCCAGCACCATCACCGGATTGGACACGCCGGACTTCTGGATGCCGTCCAGAATGCGGCCCGGCATCGCACCCAGGTAGGTTCTCCGATGTCCCCGAATGTCGGCCTCATCCCGCACGCCGCCCAGGCTCACCCGGACATACTCCCGTCCCAAGGCCTTCGCGATGGATTTGCCAATGCTGGTTTTGCCGGTGCCCGGCGCACCCACGAAGAGAAGGATGGAGCCCGCCTGGGCCTTCTTCAGATTCATCACCGCAATCTGCTGAATGATCCGGTCCTTCACCTTCCGAAGGGCAAAGTGATCCTCGTCCAGGATCTTCTCTGCTTCATCCAGATCGATTTCCTTCGGCTCCGCCTTTTTCCAGTTCAGCTTCGTCACAAACTCCAGGTAATCATAGAGCATGCCGGCTTCCTGGCCGCTCATACCCTCCTGCTTCAGTCGGTTCAAAAGCTTGGTGGCCTCTGCCTCCGCCAGCGCATTCATGCCGGCCTCCCGAATCTTCTGCTCAAAGCGCTGGATGTCCGACTGCTTCTCGGGATGCATCTCATCCAGCTCCTGCTGCATGTAGCTGATCTGCTTCTGGAGCGCCTGCTCCCGCACCATCCGCTGGTAATCCTCCTGCTGCCGGGTCCGGGCATCTCCGGTGACCTTCGTCACTTCGATGTACTCATAGAGAATGTGCTCCAGCATATCCGTCCGGACGGACATACGGTTTTCCTTCAGCACCGCATAGCGCTCCTCATTGGAAATGGTCAGCCAGGGGGAGAGAATGGATGCCACCTCCTGGATAGAGCTGTACTGGTCGATCATGGTCCGCATGAAGGAGCCGCCCCGGAAGCGTCCGGCCAGATCCTTCAGCTCGCCCTTCAGCTTCTGCAGACGGACATGGGCCTCCTCCGGGTCCTGGTCTTCAATGTCGTAGAGCTCCGAGGTGCGTACGTCAATGCCGCTCTGGTCCTCCGCGATATGGATTTCCTCCACATAGGCCCGGTTTGCGGTATGGATCACCACATAGCCCTCCGGATTGATCTCTGCCACCTCGCCCTCCAGGGCAATGGGATAGAAGCTGCTTTCGGTGATCTTGTCCCGCTCCGTCTCCTCCTTCAGCGTCATCAGCAGCACCGCATCGTCCTGCTGTACATCCGGTCCCGCCAGGGCACGAAAGGTCTCAGTCTGAAAATATATATAGGCATGCGGCAGTGCCATCACATTGTATATGGGTATTACGGTCATGTTTTGCCTCCTCTTTATTAGCAGTCCACATAATCGAGTGCTAATATTTGTTGCTTAGCGTACCACCCCGCCGGAGCTATGTCAATAAAAAAGAAGGCCTTGCGTATCGCAAAGCCTTCTCAGCTCCGGCACTTAGGCCCTTGCCCGCCGGAGAACACCGGATTCATATACCTTTTTCATGACATACGGAACAACAAGCATGACATAGACCATAGTTCCGGCTGACCATAAAAACTTGCCTGCTGCCTTGCTTCCCAGAGAAGTACACAGGCTGATGATGTGACTGTCCCACCAGATATAGGGAATCAGTGCGATGACGCCGATGAAGAAGCGTTCCTTCCAGTCCATCAGCGCATCAAAGGCAAATCCCTTTCTTTCGAAAATTCTGCAGATGACATAGGAAGCAACAAAGCCAAGCCCCTCAAAGGAGTCCGGCATCATTTTCCTGTAATCCACCAGCAGGCTTCCGTCTGCCTGATAGTCCATCGGATAGGACTTTAATCTGTAGTAGAAAAATGTTGCCACGACCAGCACCAGGCCCGCCGCGAGAATGATGCGGTCTCTCTTCCCGCTGTCCCGGTCGCTCCATCTCTCGATGACATTTCCGAGATAAAGCATGAGTGCGGTAGAGCCGAAGCCAACCAGCACATCCTGCGGTGTATGTACACCCAGATAATTCCGCGAAAACATCGTCAGCGCAATCATGACAAACATAACAGCAGTGATGACCTTGTTGTATTTCCGGAACCACATACCGATGCTTCCGTACTTCATTGTCGCAGCCGCACTGTGTCCGCTGGGGAAGGAATAACCGGTGGCAGCCACCTTGGAGTCTCCGTAGGGAATGATTCTGCTGTCCCGGATCCACGGTCTGTATACGCAGAAGGTAAGCTTCAGAAAGCCGTTCATGAAAAATCCCAGTGACATACCGGCAAACATTCTCCTGCCGGCCTTCCGGTCAAAGGCCCAGTAAATCAGGAAAATAATGGTCATCGGCCAGAAGCTGACCGCCAGCTTGGTCACCCAGTCCATAATCGGCGCCAGGCAGCTTTCTGTATACTGCCGCAGATTCTGTAAAAACAGTAAATATTGAATGTCCATACTTCTCCGTTCTGCCGTCTGTGCTCAGGCTGCTATCTTCGTCTCTGCGGCGCTTTCCTCCGCAGCGGCTACGTAGGGTTCTCCGTTCTTTCCGGTCATGGTACACAGCTTCTCATAAACCTCCTTCGGCTTCTCTCCGTATGAAAACACCACTGCACTGTTGATGATTCTTCCGGTTCTCAGTTCCCGGGCGAGGTTTCTGGCAAGGCTCTCATTCGGCTCGGAATCACAATACTTCACATGTACTGTATAGCCGGCATCCTCCAGCGGGGTAATGTAGGTGTTCATCAGCTTATCCAGGTTCGAGCCGATAAGCGGCAAAATGAGGTTGACACCCTTCATTCTGCCCTCTGTGAACTCAGAAAGCGCGGATTCCATGATCATCTTGCTCTCTGTATGTACGGCATCAGCAGCAAGCCCGTAGGATTCCTGATATTCAGGAATCAGTGTTTTAATGACGTCACTGTCAAAGATAAAGGCACCCATTTCCGCGCTGTCCGGATCGGTTACCCTAGTGGACTTTCCGGAAGCCGGAAGGCCGAGAACAAGCTCTGCCCAATAATCGGAATTCAGATCGCCGTCATAAACATAGCTTTCCTTCCCGTCGGAATCCTCTGTCAGACGCGCAGAGCCGATGGCAAGAAACTCCTTTTTGATGTCCTCGCGGAGCGCTCTTCGCTCTTCGGTATCGATATCGCCGGTTTCGCCGTACTTCGCGAAATAGTACGCGGAAAGTGCATCGATCTGCTGTATAACCTCGCTTTCCTGCAGCTCTTCAACGGTCGGATAATCCTCGGCCATGATGCGGTCATACAACGCCCGGGCCTCCTCGGACTGAATGATCAGATTTTCCTCTGAGGGCTCCCAGGTCACCGGTACAACGCCCTCCGGAAGCTCGTAGTCTGCGGTATCCTCCGCGGCTGTTGTTTCCGCTGCCGCTGTCGTCGTTTCTGCAGCGGCTTCTGTTGCTGCTGCCGTCGTTGCGGCTTCCTGTGTAGAAGCTGCGCCGCAGGCGTTCAGCAGCATCAGGGCGGTCATTGCTGCCGCCAGCATTTTCATATTCCTTCTCATGGCTTCCTCCTTCACATTTCCCTTTCCCTTATTACTGTATTATAACACGGCAAGTGCCACAAATCCGACACGATGATGAAATTATGCAGCAAGTAAAGAAGGCCCTGCATATCGCAAAGCCTTCTTTATCCACTTCTAGTGCAAACTTCTTCTACGATTCATCTCGAGCCTGTAGCTCTCGATGAACTTGCCTTCGGCAAGCATGCATCTTCGATGCATGTCAGATCGTTACGAAGTTTGC
>CAVATZ010000020.1:0-30680 GCA_963591655.1 Clostridiales bacterium | reverse complement strand
AAACTGACCCCGGGGCAGGATATCCTGCTCATCGGATATCCCGGTACGCTGGGCTCCCGTCTGCTGCTGGAGGAGCGGACCGCGGAGAATCTGCAGCGCTTTTCCGGCGCCTATCTGATGGAAGAGCTTCACCGGCTTCTGTCGCTGCCGATGCTGCATTTTGATGGAGAGCGGCTTTCGGCCTATGGTCTCCTGCTGCGCACGGCGGACAATACGCCGGTGCCGCTTTGGGAAAAGGATGTGCAGGCGAAGCGGAATGCGGGTGAGCTCACGAATGGTTTTGTGATGGATGTCCTGCCCGGCTTCCGGCAGCAGTATCAGGTTTCTGCCCTCCGGCCCGTGGGAAAGGGCGGTGTGCTGGCGGCCCTCTGGACGCTGCTTTCGGAGGACGGGATAGACGAGGCCACGGGAAAACGGCATTCGCCCGGTCCCGGCTGCAGCTTTCAGCTGGACCGCATTCCCCTTCTGCAGATCACGGTGGAGCTCTGTGAACGCTTCGGCCTGAATCCCTACCGCCTGGCGGCGGAGCATTGCTTTCTCGCTGTCGCGGGAAGCGGCTTTCAGCTCTGTGAGGACCTTAGAGCCCGGGGCCTGGAAGCCGCTGTATTCGGACGGATTGAGAAGGACAAGAAGCGGGTTCGCACGGACGGCCGGGAGCCGGCCTTCCTGACCGGCGAGCAGGCGGATGAGCTGGAGAAGCTCGGCATATAGCCGTAAATCCCGGCGTTCCCGCAAATGCGGCGCAAGCCCGTGCAGCAGAAACGAAGACATTGGCATAGAAAATATCAAGGAGCAGAACAAGATGAGAGAGAAGATTCTGACGATCATAGAGAAGAACGCAAGACTCACCGTGAAGGACATCGCCCAGATCCTGGGTGAGGACGAGGCCCTGGTGGCCCACGAGCTGGAGCTGATGGAGGAGGAGCACATTGTCTGCGGCTACCACACCCTCATCAACTGGGACAAGACCAAGGACGAGCGGGTGGATGCCCTGATCGAGGTGAAGGTGACACCCCAGCGCGGCATGGGCTTCGATTCCATTGCGGAGCGGATCTACCAGTACGACGAGGTGGATGCCCTGTACCTCATGAGCGGTGCCTTTGATTTCACGGTGATGATCAAGGGAACCACCATGAAGGAGGTGGCAAACTTTGTGGCCATGAAGCTGAGCCCGATGGATTCGGTGCTGTCCACAGCTACCCATTTCGTGCTGAAGCGCTACAAGGACCACGGCACCGTGATCGAGCAGCCCCGGAAGGATGAAAGGATGAAGGTGTCACCATGAGAAATCCCCTGAACGATACCATTGTAGATGTACAGCCCAGCGGCATCCGGAAGTTCTTCGATATTGTGGCGGAAATGAAGGATGCCATCTCTCTGGGCGTGGGCGAGCCGGACTTTGACACTCCCTGGCATATCCGGGAGGAGGGCATTCATTCCCTGGAGAAGGGACGCACTTTCTATACCTCCAATGCGGGTCTCCGGGAGCTGCGGGAGGAAATTTCCGCCTATGTGGAGCGGAAGCATGGCGTGCACTATGATGCCATGAAGGAAACCATGGTGACCGTCGGCGGCTCCGAGGCTATTGACGTGGCCATGCGGGTCATGCTGAATCCGGGCGATGAGGTGCTGATTCCGCAGCCGAGCTATGTGTCCTATGTGCCCTGTGCCCGGATGGCGGGCGGCGTGCCGGTCATCATCGAGCTGGAGGAGAAGGACGAGTTCCGGCTGACCCCGGAGAAGCTGCTGGAGAAGCTCACCGACAGGACGAAGCTTCTGGTGCTGCCCTTCCCCAACAACCCCACCGGTGCCATCATGGAGGAGGAGGACCTTCGGAAAATCGCAGAGATCGTGGAGGAGAAGGACATTTTCATCCTGACGGACGAGATCTACGGAGAGCTCAGCTACAAGGAGAAGCATCATTCCATCATCGAGTTCCCGGGCATGCGGGACCGGACGGTCTACATCAACGGCTTCTCCAAGGCCTATGCCATGACCGGCTGGCGTCTGGGCTATGCCTGTGCGCCAAAGCTGATTCTGCAGCAGATGCTGAAGCTGCACCAGTTTGCCATCATGTGCGGTCCTACCACCTCCCAGTATGCGGCGGTGGAGGCTCTTCGGGCAGGCGATGAGGATGTGCGGCGCATGCGGGCGGCCTACGATGAGCGGCGGCGCTATCTGGTGAACCGCTTCCGGGAGCTCGGCATGGACTGCTTTGAGCCCTACGGTGCCTTCTATGTTTTTCCGAGCATCAAGCGCTTCGGCATGAGCAGTGAGGAATTTGCGAACCGTCTGCTGCAGGAGGAGAAGGTGGCGGTGGTGCCAGGTACCGCCTTCGGTGACTGCGGTGAGGGCTTCCTCCGGATTTCCTACGCCTATTCTATCCAGGATCTGAAGAAGGCGCTGGACCGGATCGAGAAGTTTGTGAAGACGCTGCCGAAAAAAGAAGTATAATCTCCGCGCTGTCTCGCGGAACGCCGGAGAGGTGTAAAGAGAGCTGAGCTGCTGTGAGGCGGTCAGCTCTTTTTTGATTTTCGACATATCTTTACATATTGTTGGGAGAAAAAAGTCATAAAAAGTGCTATACTTGTAAAAAATCTTCAGTGCATTTTTGGAGGAACGACATGGCCTGGTTCGACAGCGCGGTTTTCTATCATATGTATCCCCTCGGCATGGTCTCCGCAGAAAAAACAAATGAGGACGGTCCCGTTCGGCATCGCTTTCCGGCGCTGACCGCTTATCTTCCCTATCTCAGGACGCTCGGCGTCAATGCCGTCTATATCGGACCCCTTTTCGAGTCCGGCAGTCACGGCTACGATACGACAGATTACCGGAGGATAGACCGGCGGCTGGGCAGCAATGTGGATTTCCGGGACTTCGTGGACAAGGCCCACGCCCTCGGAATCCGGGTGGTGGTGGACGCGGTGTTCAACCACACGGGCCGGGGTTTTTTCGCTTTTCGGGACATACAGGAGAAGAGGGAAATGTCTTCGTACCGGGATTGGTACAAGGGCGTCAGCTTCGACTGGGGCTCCCCCAGGGGCGATTCCTTCGGCTACAGCGCCTGGCGTGGTGCCTGGGAGCTGCCGGAGCTGAACTTCGCCAATGCTGCCGTCCGGGAGTACCTGCTGTCCACGGTGGATTTCTGGGTGCGGGAGTTTGACATTGACGGACTGCGGCTGGACTGTGCGGATGTGCTGGATCTGTCCTTTCAGAAGGACCTGCGGCGTCATGCGGCAGACTGGAAGCCGGATTTCTGGCTGATGGGCGAGGTGATTCACGGAGAGTATGCCCGCTGGGTGAACCCGGAGACATTGCACTCCGTGACAAATTATGAATTGCATAAGTCCATTTACTCGGGCTTCAATTCTCATAATTTTTTTGAGATTGCGCACAATCTGCGGCGAAACCTGCAGATCGCCGGAAGCCTCTATACCTTTCTGGAAAACCATGATGTGGACAGGCTGCCGGACAAGCTGGAGAACCAGGCGCATCTGCCCCTCTGCTATCTCACCATGTTCACTTTGCCGGGGCATCCGTCCCTGTATTACGGTGGTGAGTTCGGCATGCGGGGACGGAAGCGGGACGGCTGGGACGATTCGCCCATGCGGCCGCCCATTTCGGATCCGGCCATGGCGCCGAATGCACTGACAGAGTATATGGCGGCGCTGTGTGAGGTGCATCAGGAATATCCGTCGCTGCAGAGAGGTGAGTACCGGGAGCTTCTGCTGCGCTGCGGCCAATGGGCGTACGCCCGGGTGCTGGAGGGTGCGGCGACCATTCTGGTTGTGCTCAACAACGAGGACCGGGCAGAAGACATTGGCATAACGCTGCCGGCGGGCGGAGGTCTCTGTCGGGAGCTTCTGACCGGGGAAACCTGGCAGGCGGAAAACGGTGTGCTGCATTTGCAGCTGCCCGGAAACACGGGATATCTCATTTGTGTAGAGACGGATAACAACTAGTAACTGTTTAGCACCACATCGCCACAGTGCTACGCACTGCGCGATGTGGCGGTTCAGAGGCGCTTCGCGCCTTGTCCGCCACCGGAAAAATCATGAAAGCACTTCGCTGAGTAAACTCATCTCAGCACTTTATGGATTTTTCCGGTGGTGCTAAACAATTACAGATTACGGCAAGGAAGCCGAAGAGGAAGGGAAGGCGCGGGAGCGCAGGAGGATATATGGCGAGACGGAAGGCGGAGCAGAAGGATACGGGAAGACGCGTGCACCGGAGAGCGGCGGAGAAGCCGGCGGAGCAGAAGACAGAGGTGAAGGCGGCGGTGCAGCAGCTGGATCCGGTGTTTATCACGGAGTTTGACCGGTATCTTTTCGGCCAGGGACAGCATTATAAGATTTATCAGAAGATGGGGGCCCATCCGGCGGTGCTGGAGGGAAAGAAGGGCATTCATTTTGCGGTCTGGGCACCGCATGCCAAGGCGGTTTCCATTGTCTGTGACCGGAATGAGTGGAATCCGGAGGCCAATTACATGCTTCCGCTGGAGACCAGCGGCATCTACGAGGGCTTCATGCCGGGCATGCAGGAGGGGGAGATCTACAAGTATGTGATCTGGACCCAGAACGGGGAGCAGCTGTACAAGGCAGATCCCTATGCCTTTTCTGCCGAGTTCCGGCCGGGCACGGCATCCAAGGTGGCGGACATCAGCGGCTATCACTGGGAGGACGGCGACTGGATGCGGAACCGGGCCCAGGGCAGCACCTATCAGAAGCCTATGTCCATTTATGAGGTGCATCTCGGCTCCTGGAAGCGCACGGCGGACAAGGTACACAATGGCTTCATGAACTATCGTGATGCGGCGAAGGCATTGACCTCCTATTGCACGGAGATGGGCTACACCCATGTGGAGCTCATGGGCATTGCGGAGCATCCGCTGGACGCGTCCTGGGGCTATCAGGTGACGGGCTACTATGCACCGACCGCCCGCTACGGCAAGCCGAAGGAGTTCATGTACATGGTGGACTACCTGCATAAGCACGGCATCGGCGTGATTCTGGACTGGGTACCGGCCCATTTCCCGAAGGATGCCCAGGGTCTGGCGGAGTTCGACGGCACGGCCACCTATGAGTATGCGGATCCGCGTCTCGGGGAGCACCCGGACTGGGGCACCAAGGTCTTCGATTATTCCAAGAATGAGGTGAAGAACTTCCTCATCGGCAATGCGCTTTACTGGTATGATGAGTACCATATCGACGGACTGCGGGTGGATGCGGTGGCATCCATGCTGTATCTTGATTATGGCCGGGAGAACGGACAGTGGGTGCCGAACCGCTACGGCGGAAACGGAAATCTGGAGGCCATTGAGTTCTTCAAGCATCTGAACTCGATCGTGCGGGGCCGGAAGGACGGCACGGTCATCATTGCGGAGGAATCCACCGCCTGGCCGAAGGTAACCACCCGGCCGGAGGATGACGGTCTGGGCTTCACCTATAAGTGGAACATGGGCTGGATGCATGACTTCCTGGACTACATGAAGCTGGATCCCTATTTCCGGAAGGGTAACCATCACAAGATGACCTTCGGCATGAGCTATGCGGCGTCGGAGAAGTTCATTCTGGTGCTGTCCCACGATGAGGTGGTGCATCTCAAGTGCTCCATGATCAACAAGATGCCGGGCGAGCTGCCGGATAAGTTCAAGAATCTGAAGTGCGGCTATCTCTTCATGTTCGGTCATGCGGGCAAGAAGCTTCTGTTTATGGGACAGGATTTCGGTCAGTTTCATGAGTGGAATGAGGACGTGGCGCTTGACTGGTATCTCTGCCAGGAGCCGTTGAATGCGTCTCTTCAGAAGTTCATGAAGGAGCTGCTGCATCTCTACAAGAAGTATCCGGCGATGTACGAGCTGGACGATTCCTGGGAGGGCTTCCAGTGGATCAATGCGGATGATGCGGACCGTTCCATCTTCAGCTTCATCCGGAAGGCCGCCAGCACCCAGGAAAAGCTGGCCTTCACCATCAACATGACCCCGGTGGCGCGGCCGGATTACATGCTGGGCGTGCCCCATGCCGGAAAGTATACTCTGATCTTTGATGAGGAGGGTGCTGCCAAGGGCCAGGGCCGGAAGGTGGTCTTCACTGCGAAGAAGGGCGAGTGCGACGGCCAGCCCTACCACATCGAGTATCCGCTCGCAGCGTATGGTTGCGGAGTGTTTAAATTTCAGTAAAAACTTGCCCCGGAAAAAACTTTTTCCGGGGCAAGTTTTTGCATCCAATTGTATTTCATTTTGAACACGGATGTAGTAGAATACAGGTATCAGTAAAGGTGACTTGAACGCTGTACTAAAAGGAGAATTTATTATGGCAAAAGAGTTGATTTCCAAGAATGGACCCAAGAGTGTTTACGTGGAAGATGGAAAGGCTTACAAGGTATTTGACGCGGGCTTCCCGAAGTCCGAGGTACTGCATGAGGCGTTCGTGACCGCAAGAGTGGAAGAGATCGAGGGCGTGAATGTGGCCGGTGTTCTGGGTGTTTCCCAGGATGAAGAGGGCAGATGGGTAATTGAGAAGGAATATATCGAGGGCAAGACCCTGCTGCAGCTGATGGATGAGCATCCGGAGAAGGAAGACGAGTATATCGAGAAGATGGTGGATCTGCAGCTCAGTATTTTCGCAAAGAAGGCACCGCTGCTGGAGAAGATGAAGGGAAAGCTGACCTATCAGATCAACGGCCTCAACACCATCGATGCCGCCACCAGATATGAGCTGCTGACCCGTCTCGAGTCGATGCCGAAGCATTTTAAGCTCTGCCACGGTGACTTCCGTCCCTCCAACATTATCGTGAAGGAGGACGGCAGTATGTATCTCATCGACTGGGTACATGCCACTCAGGGTAATGCTTCCGGCGATGTGGCCAGAACCTACATCACACTGTACATGAAGAGTAAGGAGATGGCGAAGAAGTACTATGACTGCTTCTGTGCGAAGACCAGCACCGATCCCAGCTACGTGAACAAGTGGCTTCCGGTGATCGCCGCCGCCAACCTCACCAAGGAAAGACCCGAGGAGAAGGAAGTCCTCGAGAGCTGGCTGAGTATTGCTGATCATATGTAATTGTTCAGCACCAACAAAAAGCTCCTGCAGAAGCGGAGTCAAGCTTGCTTGACAAAGCGCCTGCGGGAGCTTTTTGTTGGCGGCCAAGGCGCGAAGCGCCTCGGAACCGCCACATCGCGCAGTGCGTAGCACTGTGGCGATGTGGTGCTGAGCAATTTTGTACCATTGCAAAATCGGCATATCTTCGCTATCATTAATCCCATGCATGAAAACGGAGGAAAGTGAAGCATGTTGAATCAATTTTCCAGAACCCAGCTGCTGCTGGGGCAGGAGGCCATGGAGAAGCTGAAGCAGTCCAGGGTCATCGTGTTCGGTGTGGGCGGTGTGGGCGGCTTCGCCGTGGAGGCGCTGGTGCGCTCCGGTGTGGGTGCCATTGATCTGGTGGACGATGATCTGGTTTGCCTGACCAATCTGAACCGGCAGCTGATCGCCACCCGGAAGACCGTGGGAAAATACAAGACGGATGTGATGCGGGACCGGATTCTGGAAATCAATCCGAACTGCGAGGTGACGGTACACAAGACCTTTTATCTGCCGGAGACGAAGGACGAATTCCATTTCGAGGATTATGATTATGTGATCGATGCGGTGGATACGGTGACGGCGAAGCTTTCGCTGGTGCTGGCAGCGCAGGAGGCGGGAACGCCCATCATCAGCTGCATGGGGGCCGGAAACAAGCTGGATCCCACACAGTTTGAAATCGCCGACATTTACAAGACCTCGGTGTGCCCTCTGGCCCGGGTGATGCGCCGGGAGCTGAAGAAGCGGGGCGTGAAGCATCTGAAGGTGCTCTATTCCAAGGAAAAGGCCATGCGGCCGCTGGACGATATGTCCCAGAGCTGCCGGACCCACTGCATCTGCCCGCCGGGAGCCAAGCACAAGTGCACGGAGCGCCGGGACATTCCGGGCTCGGTGGCCTTTGTGCCGTCCGTGGCCGGACTCATCATCGGCGGTGAGGTCGTGAAGGATTTGATCAAATGATTGCAGAGACACAACGGGTGATTCTTTCATTCGGTGTGTCTCTTTTGTGTCCTAGGCGGTGCTATAACATGGGCATTGAAGCGAAGCAAATAAATGCACAAAAACACAAAACATAAAGCACAAAGGAGATAAAGCAATGCCGAAGGATAAGAAGGTACAGAAGAGTGAGCAGCAGGAAATCAATGAGTCCATGAAGGCGACGCTGAAGATCGCGCAGGCGGAGCTGGCCAAGCGGCAGAGGGCGCTGCAGAAGGCAAAGAAGAAGGCCGGCGAAGTGGCATCACCGCAGCTTCTGTGGGCGCTGGAGATGGGTGTGGGTGTCAATGCAGACGCCATTGACTCGCTCACGAAGCGGCTGAAGGACAAGACGAGGGGAACAAAGGAGGAACGTAAGTCCTGGGAGAAGAGCCTGAAGACTGCGCAGAAGAATCTGAAGACGAGAACCGCGGAGTATAAGAAGGCCAAGGAGAAGGCGGACCTGATGGCCCGTCTGGAGGAGGCAGTGAAGAAGCAGGAGGAGCTGGTGAACCTCTGGCAGGAGCAGGTGGATAAGGCCACTATGGACGAGTGGGAGGTTATGGAGTACGTGCCGCAGACGGAGGCAGGTGCAGAGTATCCTACCATGGAGGAGATCCAGGAAGCAGTGAAGGAGGAGATGCCGGAATTCTTCGAGAAGCCGGCAGAAAAGGCCGAAGAGGTACCGTTGCCGCAGGCTGAAGCAGAGTATCCGACGCTGGAGGAGGTTCGGGCGCATGCTGCGCCACAGGATCTGGCCGCAGCAGAGGTGCATAATGAGTTTTCCTTCGAAGATGTGACACCGATGCCGGAGGAGCGTCTGGAGGCTGCAGTACCGGCAATGCCAGAGCCAGCCGCTGAGGATGCGCTTCCGACGCTGGAGGAGGTACAGGCGCATGCTGCACCGCAGGATCTGGCCGCGCCGGCAGTACGCAGTGCATTTGATTTTGAAGATGTGACACCGGCACCGGAGGAGCGACTGGAGCCGGCACCCCATGTCGAGAAGTCCCCGGAGCAGCTTGCCGCAGAGAAGCAGGCAGAGGAAGCCAGAAAGCAGAAAGCCGCAGAGGAGAAGCAGAGAGAGAAGACACATGATGTCAACCGTGCCATGGAAGATGTTGTTCGGGAGCAGATCGAGGCCATGAAGCATATTGCCAACGAAAATGGACAATTCAACGGCAAGGAAGTGGGTTCTCTGAAAGACAATGTGATGGCCTTTGCAAAGGACAAAAAGCATGATTCTCATGAGTTTTCTGTGATGCGGGATGCTCTGAATGATCTGAATATCAAAAACCTCATCAATGATATTGCGCTCCAGAATTCGATGAAGCGCGGTGATTTGTCAACGGTGCAGAAGTATCAGGAGAAGCTGCAGAAGGCAAGAGAGGCAACCCAGTCCTATATCGACAAGAAGGAAGGAGAGCTTGTCAGCGGAAAGTTCGGCTGGGGTAGCGGAAAGACCAGTCTGGACCGCGCGCAGGCGACCATGGATCAGTTGGATAAAATGATGGTCTGCCTGGACAGCATTGTGGAGAATCGGAAGTATCTTGAGGACGTGGCAGACTACAAGTATGACATGGGCAAACATGGAGAGAATATCAATCTGAAGGAGCTGGAAAAGAAGGTGGCTGACAAACGGCCGAGACCGGCGAAGAAGCAGGCGGTTAAGAAGTCGGAGATCAAAAAGGCAGAAGTGAAGAAGGATGTGCAGAAGGGAAAGAAGATCTGAATCAGACCTCTTCTTCCTCCTCCGGCATCCGGAGCATGAGAATGTCCAGTGCCGTGAGGACGGCGATGCCCACCTCCAGAATGAGGATCACCGGCAGAAGTCGGCGGAAGAGGCTGGGACCCTTTAACAGGAAGAGCAGTGTCGGCATCGCCAGCATCAGTAAAAGAGAGAGAAGGAGACGTGTCCTGAGGGAGCGGTCAGACCGTTTGGTCTGGAGCTTCGATTTCAGGGAAGCCGCCTTCTCTTTTTTGTTCCCCTTTTTCAGGCGGAAGAGGGAGAAGAGACTGCCGGTGGCATTGCCGTCGGCCTCGTCATTCATGTCGATGGCATAGTCGTCCGGATCGATCCCGCGCGCAGACAGGGATGCGGCCGGGAAGCGGTAGTCCGGCGCGTCAGCCTCGTCCTCTGTCCAGTCATCCCCCAGAATGGGCGGCGGTGTCGGACGGCCTGGCTTCGGCGCAGGGGATTCGCGCTCAAAGCGGCGGCTTTCAGCGGCTTGATGCGGCTGCTGCGGATAGGTTGCAGTTTCCTCCGTACAGCTGCCGAAGGAGAACGCAGCTGCGGCGCGCGTTTGGTTGTTGGCCTTATGCATGGCGTGCGACGGCTCCGCTGAAGGTGCGGGGGTGTTCATGGCAGAAGCAGCAGAAAATGTGCCGACGGACTCAGCCGGGCTTCTGTTTTGCGGCTGATAGCGGAAGATGCCGTCCGGCGAAAGCCCGGGCGTTTTTGCGGGCGTGTCCTGCGGTGCAGCGTCAGCCGCTTCTGTCCGGCCCCAGCTCTCTGCGGGCTGCTGCCGTGCCTTTTCCGTATGGATGCGCACCAGCTTCTGCAGATCTGCAATGCTGCAGTACTCACGGCAGCTCTCCTTGTGCAGGCGATAGGCCAGCACAACGGTGGCATCGGAGCTGTAGTCGATGCGCTCCAGCACCCAGGCCAGCAGCCGGGTCAGAGCCTTCTGAAAGTCCGGAGAGGCATCGGGTGCCAGGGCAAAGAGCAGCAGCTTCTTCTCGGGATCCAGAAAGAGTGTGCGGGGATCCAGGGACAGGTAGCTTTCCGGCAGCAGATAGGCCTCCAGCTGCCGCAGCAGCCGGGACAGGCTGTCGATGAGAAAGGCAATGTCCTGCCAGACAATGCGGCGGGTTTCATAGCGGCTTTCCACGGACATGAGACTTGTGATGTCGTAGACCAGCATGGGATCCTCGGCATCGGGACGGGACGACAGGGGCAGCGCGCCCGGGATCTGTGTATGCTTCAGCATTTTTCCTTCAAAGCTGTCCTCCGGCAGGCTGTAGTGATGCAGCAGCATGAGGCTGCGGGTGAGGCCGCGTTCAAAGCTGATTTCCGGTGCGTCATTCATTGTGCACTCCTTTCCTTTTCCTCATCGCTTTCCAGTAGAGTAGCGGCCCGGCAGAGGGCCTCCGGGCGGAACTGTGTCTTTTCCTCTTCCTTCTGGTGACTCTGCCACTCGGTTTCCATGGCTTCTCTGGTGTAGCCCGTGATCTTCTGATGCAGCCTGATGGTGCCGCTGATGAGGGAGGCGATCACCAGAAAGGTGATGCCGAAAACGTAACTGGCTTCAACAGTATTCATAGAATCTCCTTGGACAAAAACGGAAGAAGGCGGCTGCCGAAAAGGCAGAGACCGGGCAGCATGCAGGGAATGAAGGGGATGGCGGCTTTCCGCATGGATCGCCGGCGGAAGCGGCCGAGGCTCAGCAGCAGGATGGCCAGGAGGCCGCTCAGGAAAATGCCGGTGAGCAGCAGTAGAGTGAGCTCTGTCAGAGACAGGTAGCACCCGCCGATCAGGAGAAAGAGTCCGTCGCCGCTCCCGATGGCACTGCCTGTCAGTCGATAGAGAAGCAGCAGAAGAAGTCCCGGCAGAAAGGAAAGCAGCAGTTCACTGAGCTGCGCGGGTGTGGCTGCGCTCTGGAGAGCGGCGAAGAGCCGCAGCAGCCAGAGCGGAACACCGATGCCGAAAAAGATGCGGCAGAGCCCGGCGGGGATACTTTTTGTTCTGCTGTCATGCAGGGCGCAGAGCAGGAAAAAGAGAAGGAAGAGGAGACAGCTGATTTGATGCAGAATCTGGGTATTCATGAGGAACCTCCGCAGCGAATGCAGGCATGCTGGCCGTTGGCCAGGGCCTGAGAACGATGAGTGGCCTGAATATAGCTCTGGAGTGCCCGGCAGCTGGGAGAGCTGTGATAGCATTTTCCGGCCTCCGTATAGTAAACCGTCGGGCTGGAGGGGCTGGGATAGCAGCTCTGGCAGACCTTGTAGGTTCTGCCGAATTTGTTTTGCTGCTGACAGACAGCGGCGGCACTGCCGCTGTGAAATTCATGGGAAATGTAGCTGCAGCCGGGATTGAGGTGGAAGACATCACTTTCCCGCTGGACGCTGACATAGACCAGGGGATCATCCTCAGCTTCGCTGTCACCGTCATTATCCCAGCGGTTGCCGGGGGCACCGATCCAGGGACGGCGGCTTGCCACCACCTGCTGGGGAAGACTGTGAAGGCCCAGAATCGAGAAGGGAAGGGCGGCGTCATAGTTCAGGACGAAGCGGATGCTGTCCTCTGTCAGCTCGCTTTCCGTCAGAAGATCCGGGTGGGTCATGCCGGGCTGGGAAAGCGACGGCAGCATGGCGGCAATGCTGAGGGCCTCTTCTGCGGTCTGCAGCGCCTCTGCGTCCAGGCTCACAGTGCCGGATTTCTGCGCATAGTACTCGAGATACCGGTATTTGGCCAGGGTTCGGGCGTTTTTCTCCATGAGCCAGGAAGCATTCTGCTGCTGATTCAGGATGAGCATCGGCGTCATCAGCACCACCACCGCCAAGATGAAGAGGGAAAGAGAGAGGGCCGCTTCGATGGTCAGGGAAGCCCGGTACTGTTTCATGGACTGCCTCCTAGGGAAATGCTTTCTTACTGTGTTTTTGAACGGTATTTGTAGTAGCTGCTGACCGGGAAGGAGTAGGTGGATGCCGGGACGCTGCCGGCGGCCAGCTGCACAATGCCCTGCTCGTACATGATGTGGCGGGATTCGCCGGTGAGCTCCGTGCCGAGGGCATAGAGGCAGTGGTCAATGGCGAAGCTGCCGGCGGTCTGGGTGCCGCCCCGGTTGATGCTGCCCTCTATGGTCGTCAGCATTCGGGTGTTGATCACCGACTGGTGCAGCAGGCCCTCGCCGTAGAGAAAGGCCCGAAGATAATCCCGGTAGGAGAGACCGCTGCCCTTCTTGTCGCCGAGGTCGATGCCCTGGCCCTTTCCGAGGCTTAGTAGACCGCTGAGGTCCATGGTCCAGCTGTCTTTGGTATGAAGCAGAGGCACTCGTCCGTCCTGCAGCAGGAGCCGCACATCGGCAATGGCCTGGCCCAGGGCCCAGATGCCCAGCACAAAGAAGGTGAAGACGGAGATCAGCACCGGATTCGCGGTGACGCAGAGCATGGCGGTGACGAAGGCCCGGGCCTCCTGCCGCTTCTCCGCATTGGTATAGAGAAAGAGCAGATTGGAGGCCTCCCGCAGCACGAGGAGCTTCTTCAGCACGGCGGACAGATTGTCATAGTCGTTGCTTTTCCCGGAGAGAAGATATTCCAGCTCCAGAGCGGTGGATTCACTGGGCGGCAGTGCGCCCTCGGCCTGATCGTTCTGATGATAATGATGGAAGAACTTCAGGGCATATTCCCCAAGCAGCAGGGTTTCGATGGGATTGGCTGTGGAATCTGCTGCAAAGGAGGGATTGTTGTAAAGACTTGTTTTTGCGGGGAGGACGGCGCCGTCCGGCAGCAGAAGCTTCAGGAGATTGCCGTTTACCAGCTCCCGGACGCTTTCCAGGATTCGCTTGTTTTCTTCATTGATCTGGCTGGTGCTTCCTGTAAAGCGCGGGAAGGCAATGCCGTTCCAGTCGCTGCGGGCGCCCCGGTAGAAGCGGCTGATTTGATAAGAGAAATCATAGCCGTCTTCATCGTCGTCATCCTCCGCTTCCGCGATGGCCTCCGCCAGCCATTCTTCAAATTCATCTACTTCGGTTTCTACCTGGTCCGCGGCGGAAGCAGCAGAGGCTGCCTGGGCCGGCATGGCCTCCAGCTGGGAGCGGATGCTGCCGCTTTCGGAGACATAGCTTTCGTATTCCCGGAGCTCGGCGTCCACCGCCTCCTGGCCCAGATCGCTGAGTCCGTCGGCGCGCTGCTGAAAATCGGCCCGCAGCGCCGCCACCTTTTCCGCCAGCTTGTCGGCCTTTTGGCTGTAATCCCGGACATCCTCCGTGAGCCTGTCCAGCTCCTGACAGAAGCGGGCTTTTGTGCTGTAGAAGGAGCCCGCGTCCTCCAGGGACAGGGCAATGCCGGCGGACTCGTGGAGACTGCGGATGCTTTCGCAGTGGGCGGCAACGGCACTGACGGCCTTTTCCACCGCGGTCAGATCCCGGGAGTCCAGCTGGTATTCCTTCTGCAGGGCGATGAGCTCCGCAGATTCTTCACTGCGTTCGAAGATGCCGCTGAGCTCCGTGCCGAGATTTTGTGTATCCGCTTCCCTTCCGGCATAGTGGATCACACTGTCGATGGCACCGTAGAGCATGTATTCCAGCACATCCTCCTCGAAGTAAATGTCTTCGGTCAGCGCGGCCTTCTCACTGAACTGCAGATTTTCCGCCTGTACCCGGGCGGGGAAGAGGTTCTTCGCCTCCAGATAGGGAGCCATGAAGTCGCAGAGCTCCGTGCGGAGGTCCGTATCATTCCGGTATTCGAGGCCGAAGATGCGGTAGTCCTCCCAGAGGGTCCGGTGGAACTGGGAAAACAAGGATTCCATGCTGCTGTCCAGCGCCGTCTGCATGTAGAGGCGCTGGGCGGTGCTGCGGGCACTTTCTACAATGGTCAGCACCAGGGCCGCCACCAGCACAAAGGAGAGCGCCAGAAAGACGGTGACGGAGCCCCGGGGCTTCGGCTCCCGCATCAGCTCCATACGGAAGTGGCGGAGCTGTTGATTTGCAGCATGATGGTTTCCAGCAGGGATTTGATATGGTCCCGGAAAAGGATGACCAAAGCGATGAGGACCACCAGGAGCAGTATCATTTCGATAGTGCCGATACCGTCTTTTTCGGAAAGCTTGCGGCCCAGTGCAGTTTGCCGCAGGGGACAGGAGAAAAGTCGAGTGATGTTTGTGAGAGTTTTGCGCATAAAGTTACCTCCTTCAGGGTAAGAAAGGGGACGGGCCCCAGGATAAAATAAGCGACAACAGTTTGACAATGAGCGGTCAGGACAGGGAGGTCATCGCAGGAACCACCACGATGGCCATGACGATGCCGAGCTGCAGGAACAGGGGAAGAAGCAGCCGGGTGCCGGCCTCCTCGCCGAGGCGCTTTGCGGTGGTCTTCCGCTGTTCAAAGGCGTCTTCCATCTCCAGACTCAGGAGCGTCCGGAGATTTTTGGAGCCGTTTTTCCGGTTCTGCTCAATGAGACTGATGAGCTTGGTGTAGGGCTTCAGGTTGATGCGTCGGGCGAAATCCGTATAGACCGTGGATTCCGGAATGTTCCGGGACAGCTGCCGGCTCAGAATCCGAAGCTCGTCATAGAGACAGCGGTTTTCGTGCTGCCCGTTTTCCACCAGTGTATCGAAGTGGGTGAGGATTCGTTCAAAGGCATTTCGGACCGTGAAGCCGGCACCGAGATAGACGATGAGCTTGGATACGAGCTCGGAGTAATCCAGCAGCAGCTGGGTTTCCCGCTTTTTCCGTTCCTCCTTCAGCTTCGCCCCGCGCTGCATGTAGATGGCGGCTGCGGCGGCAACGCCCAGGAAGGGAAAGATGAGATAGCTTCGGTCGGCTTTCTCGGAATAGCTGAGATGATGTCCCAGCAGCTCCGCAGGCAGCTGCAGCAGGGATTCATTCATGGCACTTTCATTGCTGTCCGAGAGAGACTGCGTCAGAGCGGAAAGCAGGCGCTGCTCCTCGGAGAGCTGCCGGGGCAGGATCCTGAGATACAGCTTGTAGGGCTGGGACTTGTAGCGGGTCTGCAGATAGTCCGGCGCATTCTCTGTGTCCGCTTCGCTGTCCGGCTGGATATAGGTGCTGAGGATGAGAGAAAGATAGCCCTCCGCGACCTCAGCCTTTGCGAAGCCCTCGTTGTTGACCTTGCCGTCCTCCTCAATGAGTCGTGCATACTTCTGATAGTAGGCAGTCGGATTCTCGGCGGCATCCGCGGCTTCTGAATCTGCCGTGTCCCACCGCTCCGGGTAGAAGCGCCAGCTGGCCTGGACGCCCTCCTCTGCGAAGCTGCCGGGCAGTGTTAGATCGCTGCGTACGCCGTCCAGACTTTCGTCTGCGGCGGTGATCGTTTCCTCGATTTCCTCCACAATTTTCTGAAAAACCGCGTCTGCCTCTTCTTTGGTATAGCGCTGGGCGCCCACCGTTACGGTGACGGGCAGTGATTTTCCGGACAGAAGTCCGTGCACCTGCAGGTCGAAGTTTTTTTCTGCCTGTCCGTAGCTGTTCCGTCGCAGGCCGGTGCCGTTCACCAGCTGGGTACGGCCAAGATTGCTGAGAAAGACCATGCCGGAGAGCAGAAGAGAGACCAGGAGGACCAGCAGCATCTGCCGCAGGGTTTTCTTCGGGATGTGTGCCATAAGCTATACCTCGATTCGCATGATGCGGTCTGCCAGCCATACTGCCGCGAGATACACGCCGAGACAGACCGTCATGACGATGCGCCCCAGCAGACTGTCGTAGAGGATATGAAAGAAATCCGGTGAGGAGAAATTCATATACAGGATGATCAGGAAGGGCACCAGGTTCATGATCCGCTGTTCGTAGCGCTTCGCCGCATTCATGGTGAGGATTTCCTCCGTGATGGTCAGCTTGTCCCGGATCACATCGGAGGTATGCTGCAGAATGCGGGTGAGCTCGCCGCCGGATTTCCGGGCTACGATGAAAACCTCGGCAAAGTTTCCTACATCGTCAAGACCGGAGCGCTCTGAGAAATCCAGCAGCAGCTCCTCCAGGGTCTTGCTGAGCCGGAGTCCCTGCACGATCCGCACAAACTCCTGTAGCATCAGAGATTTCTCGCCGAAGAGCTCCCGGAGATCCGGCACCGAGGCCTGGAAGGCATTTTCCACCGAATATCCCGCGCTGAGATAGGAGGTCAGAATGCCTAGAGCATCCCGGAACTCCAGCAGCAGAGCATGCTTTCGTTTCTCGCAGAGGCTGCGCCGCATCAGAAAGGGATAGAGGAGGGCCAGGGGCAGGCTGCAAAGGAAAACCGTCAGACTCTTGTAGAAGGTCAGGCAAATGACGGCGAGTCCGGCAGCGGCGCAGAGCAGGAGACGCAGGTATTCCGGCAGCAGGAGCTCGTACTCTCTATAGTCGATGACAGAGCTTTTCCGTGTTCGTGAGATCCGACAGCTTTTCAAGAACGCTGCCGTTGTAGGCATAAAGGGTTTTGCATTTGATTTCGCCGTTTTCAATTCCCAGCACCTCCGAAATTTCCAGCACCCGCCGCTTGTGATCCTTTGTGCGTCCCAGATGGACCAGGATTTCAATGGCGGAGGCAATCATACCGCGAATGGCGGGCAGGGGCAGGTCCGCGCCCTGCAGCACCATGGTTTCCATACGCTTCAGCATATCTGGCCCGGAGTTGGCATGTCCGGTGGACAGGGAACCGTCGTGCCCCGTGTTCATGGCCTGCAGCATATCCAGACACTCTGCACCCCGGACCTCACCCACAATGATGCGGTTCGGCGACATACGGAGGCTGGCCTTGATGAGGTCGGACATGGAGATCCGGCCCTCGCCCTCCGCATTGGCATTCCGGGTCTCCAGACTCACCAGGTTGGGCACCTTCCGGATCTGCAGCTCGGCAGAGTCTTCAATGGTGATGACTCGCTCCGTCTCCGGAATGAACTGGGACAGGGCGTTCAGGAAGGTGGTTTTCCCGGAATTGGTGCCGCCGGATATGAAAATGTTGTAGGAGGCGGTCACCAGGCTTTCCAGAAATTCGGCGGCCTCCCGGGTGAGAGAATGATAGGAAATGAGCTTCTCCATGGTGATGGGCTCCGGGAATTTTCGAATGGTCATGGTGGCACCTTTCAGTGCGATGGGCGGCAGCACCACGTGCACACGGGAGCCGTCCTCCAGGCGGGCATCCACGATGGGGGTCGAGGTGTTGACCACGCGGTTGATGCGGCTCACGATGCTCTGGATCAGCTCCTCCAGCTGCTCGGGGCTGTCGAAGCTTTTCTCGAAGCGGGACATTTTGCCGTCCTTTTCGATGAAGATTTCCCGGCTGGAGTTGATCATGATCTCGGTGATGCGGGGATCGTCCAGCAGCTCCGACAGCATATCCAGACGGCGGAAGCTGTTGAAGATGGCTTGCCGCAAATAAAGCTTATCCCGGAGAGAGAGCTCCGGATGGGACAGCAGGAGCTCGTCAATGCGCAGACAGAGCTCCGCATCGGAAAGCTGCTGGGTTTCCGAGAGTCCCGTGAGGATTTCGGTTTTCAGTTCCTTCTTTAAGGTATCGAGATGGTTCATGGCATTCAGATGATCATGATGAAATTACAGCAGATAATTCTGCAATACCGCCTGTGCATAGTCCGTCAGGGCACCGGGGCGGCTGCGGGTCAGCAGGGAGGCGGTATCGGTGATGCCGTCATCCTGCGGCAGCAGGAGGCGGATCATGCGTGACGGCTCCTTCAGAAGCCGGGCATGGGAGAGAAAGTCATCAAAGCGGGCGAGCTTCTGCCGGGAGGCGCTGTCCTCCCGCACCGGGATCAATATTTTTTCCGCCAGGGGGAAGAGCGCGGCAGCCCGGGAAACCAGGGCATCCGTGTCCACCACCAGGGCATTGAAGGGACTGCTGCGGAGCAAGGTATCCACAAAGGCAGACAGTTCCGGTGGATTCAGGGCAGATAGGTCCTCGGGATTCCGCACCGGCGGGATATAGCTGAGCCCCTCTGCGTCATAGAGAAGACTCTGCAGCCGGGCGGGATCCAGCATGTTCTGCTTATGGTAATAGAGGGCCTCGGAGAGGGTGCCGCTGTGGCGCAGGGTCTGACCTTCGGCGAAGGCAGCATTTTCCTCAAGGCTCAGGTAGAGGGTGGCGCATTCCCGGGAAAGCAGCCGGGCCAGGGTCAGGGCAAAGCAGCTTTTCCCGATACGCCCCAGGGGACTGAAGACAAGGTAGAGCCGGGCGTGTCCCCGATGTTCCGGCACGGGTGCTGCGGCATAGTGTCGCAGCAGCTCCCGGAGTATCCCCTCCCCGGACTGGAATTTATAGATGGAGCCGTCCTCCGGCTCTGCCCCGTCGTTTTCCCGGAGGCAAATCACCTCCCGGGGAGAACAGAAATCCCGGACCTCCCGGGCACAGTGCTCATCCGACAGCAGGACATCAATGCCGTGCTGATCGGAGAACTGCCGGAGCTTTTCCGGGTCCTGAAAACGGCAGACCCGGAAGGGCAGCTCGCTGCGGCTTTCCAGGAAGCGTCCGAGGCGCTCGCTGTAATGCCGGTCATTGTCATACAGGGCTAGGATCTTTTCCATGATGAAACCTCTTTGGTGCAAAAAGATAAATTATAGTAACTGTTTAGCACCGCATCGCTGCATCGCAAAGCGATGCGCGATGTGGCGGTCCAGAGGCGCTCCGATTCATCTCGAGCTCGTAGCTCTCGATGAACTTGCTTTTGGCAAGCATGCATCAAAGATGCATGTCAGGTCGCTACGAAGTTTGCTGATGCAAACTTCTTCACTCGCGCCTTGACCGCCACCAGAAAAATCACAAAAGCACTTCGCCGAGTAAACTCAGCTCAGCACTTTATGGATTTTTCTGGTGGTGCAAAACGATTACAGAAAACCGGAGGCGTCAGCATAAAAAGGAAAATAGAGTTGGGGTGAAAAAATGAGTGGAAATCAGAAAGAATGAAATGCTGAGAATGCTTTGAGAGTTGAAATTCAAAATGAGGGAGAGTGTTTTCTGCGCCTCCGTTTTCTTTTGTTGTGCCCAGTATAGCGGCACCCGGGCGGACCGGGTAGTCCACCTTTTGGACTATGTCCGAAAAAAGATATTATCCCAAAAGAGGGTAGGGTCAGAATCGCGGAGAAATCACCGGGGAATCCGCCGACATTATCCTGTGAAAACGTGAGAAAAACAGAAAAGTGAAAAGAAGAATCATAAATTATGCATATCGGACAAAAATGCAAACGAATTTAATTCTGTTTCGATACTTAAAACATTTTAAATATTTTTCTTGACATTATGGGAAAACCTGCTATGATTTGCTTCGAGAAATTTAATTAAAATATTTTAACGATCCGGCTCCGCCGGGCTGAAAAGGAGAAAAGCATGGAATTCGAGAAGCTGAAGGACATTATTGTGGATACACTGGCTTGTGATGAGGAGAAGGTTACCCTGACCGCGGATCTGGTGGAGGACCTGGAGATTGATTCCCTGTCCCTTGTGGAGCTGCACATGGCACTGGAGGATGAGCTGGGCACCACCATTCCGGACGGTGAGATCGGAAAGCTGCATACCGTACAGGATATCCTGAACTACGTGAATACAGCGAAGTAAGCACCTGCGCATTTGACGACATACAAGAAGCGCCGCGGCTGTGCGGCAGAGAGGAGAGTCATGAAGTCACCACTCAATTCTATTTACGAATTATATAAGCATCGGGAGCTGGATCATCGTGCCTACAAGGATACCCTGACGGCGGCGAAGCCCGTGATGCTGCCGGCCAGCTTCATCAGCTGCCGGAAATGCAATCGCCGGGCCATGCGGAGCCGCTGGGCGGATAACTTCTATGTCTGCCCCATCTGCGGCAGCTACAGTCCCATCGGAGCCTATTATCGCCTGAGCCTGATTCTGGACAAGGGCAGCTTTGAGGAGATGGACAAGGATCTGATCTGTGAGGATCCGCTGCAGTTCCCCGGCTATCAGGAGAAGATCAAGGCGCAGGAGGAGAAAACCGGCCTTCGGGAGTCCGTGGTTTCCTGCCGCGGCAAAATCGACGGCACCGAGGTGGTGGTTGTGGTACTGGACAGCCGCTTCTTCATGGGCTCCATGTCCCGGGCCGTAGGCGAGAAGGTGACCCGCGCCGTGGAATATGCCGATACCCATCAGCTGCCGCTGATCATCTTTTCCGCCAGCGGCGGCGCCCGGATGCAGGAGGGCATTTACAGCCTGATGCAGATGGCGAAGACCACCGCAGCGGTGCAGCGTTTTTCCGAGAACGGCGGTCTCTATATCAGCTTCCTGACGCATCCCACCACCGGCGGCGTCACCGCAAGCTTCGCGACCCTGGGTGACATTACCCTGGCGGAGCCGGGTGCGCTGGTGGGCTTTGCGGGCCCCCGGGTCATCGAGCAGACCATCAATGCGAAGCTGCCCAAGGGCTTCCAGCGCAGTGAGTATCTGGAAAACCATGGCTTTGTGGACGAGATTGTGGAGCGGAAGGACATGCGGAATACCCTCATTGACCTGCTGAAGCTCCATGAGGACGGACGCCGGGCCAGGAGTCTGCATGTTGGATAATAGGGGAACATAAATATGATCAAGGAAATTTTAGCGGAAACCGAAAAGCTGGAGGCGAAAATTGCGGCGCTGTCCGGCACAGAGGAGGAGATGGCGGCCAACGCCGGGCAGATCAGGGAAATGCTGGCGGCCCGGAATGAGCAGCTGTCCCGCTGCATCAATCTCACGCCGGAGGACCGGGTGTTTCTGGCCCGTCATCCGAAGCGTCCCCATATGGATGACTTCATCAAGGCCCTGTTTACGGACTTCTTCGAGCAGAAGGGCGACCACCTCTATGATGAGGATCGCGCCATTCTCGGCGGCATCGCCCGTTATAAGGGCATGCCGGTGACCGTCGTGGGACACCGGAAGGGCCGGAACATGGATGAAAACATGAAGTACAACTTCGGCATGCCGCGACCGGAGGGATACCGGAAGGCCCTGCGGATCATGAAGCAGGCAGAGAAGTTCGGACGCCCCATCATTACCTTCATCGACACACCGGGTGCCTATCCCGGACTGGAGGCAGAGGAGCACGGCCAGGGTGAGGCCATTGCCCAGAACCTGGCAGCCATGAGCGCCCTCCATGTGCCGGTCATCGCGGTGGTGACCGGTGAGGGAAGCTCCGGCGGTGCCCTGGCCATCGGCGTGGCCAACAAGCTGCTGATGCTGGAGAATGCGATCTATTCCGTGCTGAGCCCCGAGGGCTTCGCCTCCATTCTCTGGAAGGACAGCAGCCGGAGCGGCGAGGCGGCCGAGGTGATGCGGCTCACGGCCGGCGATCTGCTGGAGGCCGGTGTTGCCGACGAGCTGATTTCGGAGCCCCTGGGCGGTGCTCAGACGGATCCGGAGCGGACCATGGCGGCCCTGGACATCGTGCTGGAGAAGACCCTCCAGTCCCTCTGCGGCCTGTCACCGGAGGAGCTGCGGCAGCAGCGTGTGGAAAAGTACAGAAATATCTGATGAGGATCTGAGGGAATGAAGGGACTGAAAATCATAGGAACCGGGGCGGCGCTTCCCCGGAAGCGGGTGCACAATGATGACCTGGCGAAGCTGACGGACACCAGCGACAGCTGGATCTATCCCCGCACCGGCATTCATGAGCGGCGCTTCTGCGGGAAGGAGGAGAGCGCACTGACGCTGGCCGTACAGGCGGGACAGCAGGCGCTGCAGCGGGCATCACTTTCACCGGACGACATCGATGCGGTGGTGATCGCCAGCATGTCGCCGGACTTCGCCACACCGGCCATGGCCTGTCTCACAGCTGCGGCTCTGGGACTGCGGCCCGGGATTCCGGCGCTGGACATCAATGCGGCCTGCAGCGGCTTCGTCTACGGCCTCGAGGTGGCCCGGGGACTTCTGGACTGTGCCGGCGGACGGCATGCCCTCCTCATCGGTACGGAGCAGCTGTCCCGGCTGCTGGATCTGCAGGACCGGAGCACCGCGGTGCTTTTCGGTGACGGTGCCGGTGCCATGGTGCTGGCGGCGTCCGAGGCAGAGGAGGACAATGCCTTCGACCCGGAAAAACCGGAATATCTCACGATCCTTGGCTCTCGCGGAGATACCACTATCCTGGCGCCCGGCGTGTATACCGGGGCCTTTGACGGCTTCTATGCGGACGGCACGGAGGACCCGGACAAGCTGGGAAGCGGTGCGACGAGAGACCGGCATCAGAAGGTGGATCACTTCCTGATGGACGGGAAGGACGTGTTCCTTTTCGCCATAGACATTATCCCGAAATGCATTGCGGAAATTCTGGAAAAGACGGGCTTAAGCCTTTCAGATATCGACCATGTGGTCTGTCATCAGGCCAACAGCCGGATCATCCGGAATGTGGTGCGGCATCTGAAGGCGAGACCGGGGCAGTTTTTTGAGAATATGGAGAAGCTGGGAAACACCAGCGGCGCTTCGATTCCGCTGGCGCTGGCGGAGATGGCGGAGCAGGGGCTGCTGCAGAAGGGCCAGCGTCTCCTGCTGGTGGGCTTCGGCGGCGGTCTCACCTGGGGCGCGAGTCTCATTACCTATGCGGGAGCAAATGCGGCAGGAGAAAACGGAGGAGAAGAATGAAGGGACTGAATGAACTTCTGGGAATCAAATATCCCATTCTGCAGGGCGGCATGGCGAATATCGCGACCGGGGCCTTTGCGGCGGCTTGCTCGGAGGCGGGAGCCCTGGGCATCATTGCCACCGGCGGCATGCGGGAGGCGGAGGCACTCAGGACAGAGATCCGTGCGCTTCGACAGCGGACCGATAAGCCCTTCGGCGTGAATCTCATGCTCATGAATCCGGAAACGGACAAGATGGTGCAGATCTGCATCGAGGAGCAGGTGCCGGTGGTGACGACCGGTGCGGGCAATCCCGGAAAGTATATGGAGCGCTTCAAGGCTGCCGGCATCCGGGTCTTCCCGGTGGTGGCGGCGCCCATTCTGGCCCGGCATCTTGAGAAGCTGGGCGCGGATGCGGTGATTGCCGAGGGCTGCGAGAGCGGCGGCCATATCGGGGAAATGACCACCATGACCCTGGTGCCCCAGACGGTGGACGCGGTGCAGATCCCGGTGATCGCGGCGGGCGGCATTGCCGACCGGCGGCAGGTGCAGGCGGCCTTTGCGCTGGGAGCCTGCGGCATCCAGATCGGCACGGCGCTTCTCGCCTCCGAGGAGTGCCCCATTCATGAAAACTACAAGCTGGCGCTGCTGAAGGCCCAGGGCTCCGACACCATTGTGACGGGGCGGATCGGCGGCACGCCGGTGCGGGTGCTGAAGAATCAGATGAGCCGGGAATATGTGAAGCGGGAGAAGGAGGGGGCCGACAAGATGGAGCTGGAGAAGTTTACCCTGGGCTCCCTTCGCCGGGCGGTCTTTGAGGGTGATGCGAAAACCGGTTCCCTCATGGCAGGACAGACCTGCGGACAGCTGCGGGAAATCCGTCCCGTGGCGGAGATTCTGGAATCCCTGATGGAAGGAAGTGTTATCTAATGAAGGCTTTTTTATATGCAGGACAGGGCAGTCAGCATGCGGGCATGGGCAAGGATCTCTATGCGCAGTATCCTGCCTTTCGAAAAATCTATGACGAGGCGAAGCTGGACTTCGACCTGAAGACCCTTTCCTTTGAGGATCCGGAGGGACAGATCAATGAGACCCGCTACACACAGCCCGCGATGGTGGCCTTTGCCTGCGGCGTCACGGCGATTCTGAAGGAAATGGGCATTCGTCCCGACTTTGCGGCAGGACTTTCTCTGGGCGAGTATTCCGCCCTGGCCTGTGCTGAGGTGATTTCGCCGGAAACCGCCATTGAAATGGTGGCCTTCCGGGGGAAGGAAATGGCGAAGGCCTCTGCCGGTGTGGACTGTGCCATGTCGGCCATTCTGGGACTCTCCGAGGAGAAGCTGCAGGAGGCCTGCGCGCAGGCAGCAGCTGTAGGGCCCGTCAGCATCTGCAACTACAACTGTCCGGGACAGCTGGTGATCGGCGGTGCCCGGGAGGCCGTGGAGGAGGCAGCCGGCCTCGCCCAGGCCTTCGGCGCGAAGCGGGCCATTCCCCTCAAGGTTTCCGGCCCCTTCCATACGGCCTATATGAAGCCTGCGGGAGACGCGCTGGCGGCATATTTCGAGAACATTCATTTTGCGGAGCCTAAGTGCCGTGTGCTCTACAATGTGCTGGGCTCTGGCCTGCCTGCCGGAGAGCCGGAGGCGGTACAGATCCCGGCGCTTCTCGTGCAGCAGGTCCAGAAGCCGGTGCGGATGGAAGCCATCATCCGCCAGCTTCTGTCAGACGGTGTGACGGAGTTTATTGAGATCGGTCCGGGAAAGACCCTGTCCGGCTTTGTGCGGAAAACCGCAAAGGACATGGGCATTTCGGATTTCCGTCTGGTGGCACTGGAAACCGCTGAGGATTTCCGGCAGCTTGCAGAGTAGGGAAAGGAGCAGTCTATGGAAGAGACAGCAAAGAAGCAGACCGCCCTCATCACCGGGGCGAGCGCCGGGATCGGCCGGGCCATCGCCCTCAGCGAGGCGAAAAAGGGCCGGAATCTGGTGCTGAATTACAGCGGCAATGCCGCCGGCGCCGAGGAAACGGCGGCCCTGATCCGGGAGAGCTGCCCGGAGACAGAGCTGCTCATTTACCGGGCGGATGTTTCAAAGGAGGCAGAGGTCATCGCGATGACAGAGGCGGCCCTCGAGCGCTTCGGCAGCATTGACATTCTGGTCAACAATGCCGGGATCACCCGGGACGGGCTGCTGCTGCGCATGACGGCGGAGGACTTTGATGCCGTGGTGGATACCAATCTGCGGAGCTGCTTCCTGCTCTGCCGCGAGGCGGGGAAGCATATGCTGAAGCAGCGCTACGGCCGCATCGTCAGCATTTCCTCCGTGGTGGGCCTTCACGGCAATGCCGGTCAGGTCAACTACGCTGCCTCCAAGGCGGGCATCGTCGGCCTCACCAAATCCCTGGCCCAGGAATATGCCAAGCGGCACATCACCGTGAATGCAGTGGCCCCGGGCTTCATTGAAACCCGGATGACGGAGGCACTGCCGGACAAGGTTCGAGAGGCTATGCTTTCCCGCATTCCGGCGGGAAGCTTCGGACGGCCGGAGGATGTTGCGGCTGCGGTTTCCTTCCTGACGGATGCGGCGGCCGGGTATATCACCGGCCAGGTGCTGACGGTAGACGGGGGACTGTTCACGTAGCGTTCGGCAATGCAGTAACTTGTGCCGGACATTTATCTAAAGAGGAGAATGCATGGAAAAGAGAAGAGTTGTGGTCACCGGTGTGGGCACCGTGAATCCCACCGGAAATACAGCAGAAGAGAGCTGGGCAGCCATTCGCCGGGGCGAGGTCGGCATCGGGGAGATCACTCATTTCGATACCGAGGGCTTCGCTGTGAAGCTCGCAGCCGAGGTGAAGGATTTTCACCCTGAGACCGTATTCAACAAGCGGGAGCTGAAGCATATGTCCCGCTTTACGCAGCTGGCACTGTATGCGGCAGAGGAGGCCATTCTGCAGAGCGGCGTCAAGGGAAGTCTTCCGGACGAGCGCATCGGCGTGATCCTTTCCTCCGGCATCGGCGGTCTTCAGACCATCGAGGAGGAGCACAGTAAGGCAGAGAGCCGGGGCTATGACCGGGTAAATCCCTTCTTCATCCCCATGACCATTTCCAACATGGCGGCAGCGCAGATTGCGATCCGCCATCATTTCCAGGGCATGTGCACCTGTCCGGTGACGGCCTGTGCCGGGGGCTCCAATGCCATCGGTGATGCCTTTCACCGGGTGCGGGACGGCTATGAGGATGTGATGGTCTGCGGCGGCACCGAGGCCTCCATTTCTCCGCTGGGCATCGGCGGCTTCGCCACCATGAAGGCCCTGTGCACGGCTACGGATCCCATGCGGGCAAGCATTCCCTTTGACGCGGAGCGTGGCGGCTTCGTCATGGGTGAGGGTGCCGGTGTGCTGGTGCTGGAGGAGCGGGAGCACGCTATCGCCCGGGGTGCAGAGATTCTGGCAGAGCTGGTGGGCTACGGTGCCAACTGTGACGCCTACCACATTACCTCCCCGGCGCCGGAGGGCGCGGGCGGTGCGAAGTGCATGCAGCTTGCGCTGGCGGATGCGGGACTTCGGCCCGAAGACATTTCCTATATCAACGCCCACGGCACGTCCACACATCTGAATGATGCGGGAGAGACCGCAGCCATCAAGACGGTTTTCGGCGCGAAGGCCTACGAGATTCCGGTTTCCAGCACCAAGTCCATGACGGGTCACCTTCTGGGCGGTGCCGGCGGCGTGGAGGCAGTGTTCTCCGTGCTGGCGCTCCGGGACGGCTTCATTCCCGCCACCATGAACTACCGGGAGGCGGATCCGGCATGTGATCTCGATTATGTGCCGAACGAGGGCCGTGCCCAGAGTCTTCGCTATGCCCTGTCCAATTCCCTCGGCTTCGGCGGTCACAATGCCTGCCTGATTTTCGGAAGAGGTGACTTATAATGGAAGAACAGAAGCAGCAGAGCACGGAAGTTGCCGGAGAGCAGAGCGGGGTAATGTCGGCGGCGCCGAAGGTCCTGAACATTGATGAGATCAAGGCCATTCTGCCCCATCGCTATCCCTTCCTGCTCATCGACCGTATCAAGGATTATGCACCGGGAGAGTTTGCAATCGCCGAAAAATGTGTTACAGTTAATGAGCCCTTCTTCCAGGGACATTTTCCGGATTATCCGGTGATGCCGGGCGTGCTCATCATTGAGGCCCTGGCCCAGACCGGTGCGGTGGCGCTTTTGAGCATGCCGGAGAACCGGGGTAAGCTGGCGCTCTTCGGCGGCATTAAAAATGCCCGCTTCAAAAAGCAGGTGCGGCCCGGGGATGTGCTGGAGCTGAGCTGCCGGCTGGTGCGGATGCACGGTCCGGTGGGCATCGGAGAAGCGGCAGCCCGGGTGAACGGCAAGGTCGCTGCCCAGGCGGAGCTGACATTTGCATTGCAGTAAGCGGGGAAATATGCTGAGTGAATTGATCATTGAACTGTACAATAAGTGCCGGGTGTACTTTTATATGCGGGTGTTCTCGCGCTTTGAGAGCCGGGAGGCGACACTGACCACAGTGGAGTCCTTCAGCATTGAGTGTATCCGGGCGCTGGGGGAGCCCACGGTGCAGGAGTTTGCCAACATGATGGGCATCTCGGCCCCCAATGCGGCCTATAAGGTCAATTCACTGATTCAGAAGGGATATATCGAAAAGATCCAGTCGGAGAGCGACCGGCGGGAGTATCATCTCCGGCCCACGGCGAAGTTTCTGGAGTACTACGATGTGAGCACGGAGTATGTGCACCGCATCGAGGCCCGGTGCCGGGAGCGCTTCACCGAGGAGGAAATCGGTAAGCTGGAGGAAATGGTGCAGATCATCATTGACGAGCTGACACCGGAGGTGAAGACCAGCGCGGGCTTCAAGCCGGAGCGGACGTCACCGCAGACGAAAAAGAAGGAAGCCGGATAAAAAGGGTACGATGGGATGAATATTACGGTATATCTTGGGGCGAATGAAGGCAGGCTGCCGGCGCTGCAGACGGCGGTGCAGGCGCTGGGGCGCTGGATCGGAGAAAACGGCCACCGGCTGATCTACGGCGGCTCCAAATGCGGGCTCATGGGCAGTCTGGCGGAAAGCGTGCTGACGGCCGGAGGCGAGGTCATCGGCGTGGAGCCGCGTTTTTTTGTGGAGGCGGAGCTTCAATATGATGCCATCACGGAGCTGATTGTGACGGAGGATATGGCGGAACGAAAGGCGAAGATGATTGCCATGGGAGATGCCTTCATTGCCTTCCCGGGCGGCACCGGCACCCTGGAGGAGATTTCCGAGATCATGTCCATGGTCAGCCTCGGACACCTGTCCAGTCCCTGTATCCTGTACAACCTGAACGGCTACTATGAGGGATTGAAGCTGCAGCTGCAGCAAATGCTGGCGGCAGGCCTCACCACCGCGGAACGGCTGCAGGGCATCCGCTTCGCGGAATCGCTGGAGGAAGTGCGGGAAGCGCTGAACCCGTAATTTATGTTTGACTTTTAAAAATCCGGGAAATATAATACTGACCATTGAAAGTGAGCAGCATTCGCGTAAGTCCAACTTACGCGGATGCTGCTTTTTTGTTATTCACTTGGCTGAGCGGAAGCTTCACTTACGTGGGGGCTTATTGTTCGGCAAAGCAGCAATTCGGCATTGCACTATGTATAAGCAGAGGGAGGAACAAAATGGCAGAGAGCAGTAAAATGAAGGAAATGCCGGTGAATCAGCTGATGATCCGGATGGGAGCGCCGATGATCCTGTCCATGGCACTGCAGGCGGTCTACAACATTGTGGACAGTGCCTTCGTGGGCAACATGAAAACGGGCAGTGAAGCGGCATTGAATGCACTGACGCTGGTATTTCCGGTGCAGATGCTGATGGTAGCCGTCGGTGTCGGAACAGGTGTGGGCACCAATGCACTTCTGGCGAGGACATTGGGACAGGGAAAACGGGAGAAGGCAGCAAGGGTGGCCGGAAACAGTTTGTTTTTGGGCATCATCATTTACCTGATCTGCCTGCTGTTCGGTATCTTCGGGGTGAAAGCATATATTTTGTCTCAGACAGGGGACGCAGAGGTTCTGCGCATGGGTGTTTCCTATCTTCGTATCTGCTGCATACTGTCTCCGGGCATTGTTTTCTTTTCCTTATATGAGAAGCTGCTTCAGGCAACCGGCAGATCACTTTACTCCACTATCGGCCAGGTGACCGGAGCGGCAGTGAACATTATTCTGGATCCGATCATGATCTACGGTATCGGCCCGGTCCCGGAAATGGGGGTCAGCGGTGCAGCTTATGCCACGGTCATCGGGCAGAGCGCATCTGCTGTGCTGCTGTTCGTATTCCATATGAAGCTGGATAAGGAATTTGATCATGCGGCAGTATTCATGAAGCCGGAGAAAGAGATTGTTCGGGAAATTTATGCGATCGGACTCCCGGCCATTGTGGCGCAGGCGCTGATGTCACTGATGGTCTATGTTATGAATCTGATTCTGAAGTTTGATTCCTCTGCTCAGACGGCCTACGGATTGTTCTATAAGGTGCAACAGTTTGTGCTGTTTCTTGCCTTCGGACTCCGGGATGCCATTACACCGATCATTGCGTATGCTTACGGAATGGGGAGCAAAAAGAGAATTCAGGACGGCATCCGGTACGGCTTGACCTACACCTGTGCCCTGATGCTGCTGGGCATCGCCGTCACAGAGGGCTTCCCCGGGGCATTTGCAGACCTGTTTAATGTCGGTCCGTCGAGAGAATGCTTTGTATCCGCCATGCGGGTGATTTCCGTGAGCTTCCTGTTTGCCGGCATCAATGTTGCTTATCAGGGGATTTTCCAGGCGCTGAACGGCGGGATGGAATCGCTGATCATTTCTCTGCTGCGTCAGCTGCTGATTATCCTGCCGCTGGCGGGAATCCTTTCACTGTTTGTCAGAAACGGACAGATGGGTATTTCTGCAATCTGGTGGGCCTTCCCGATCACAGAGGCGATTTCCTGTCTGGTGGGGTATGGGCTTTTGAAGAAGATCAAGAGGCGCTGAGCCCATCGGTGGATAAGAAATGCAAAAGCCCCGGGGAGAACCGGGGCTTTCACACACACTTAAGTTGAGTCTATTTATTTCAGGAGATTTACCGAAACACACATGCTTATGGTCAGGAGGACATGGTGCCCGGTACAGCGGAACCTCGGAGGAGAACCGGTGAACCGCTTGGTTAGTAAGAACTAACCTGTGACCATAAGATAGCATGAACTAACCAAACTGTCAACAAAATTTTTGAAAAAAGCCTAGAAAAACACTGGGGATTATGCAGCCGGTTACTGTTCACGGGTACCCAAAATCACTTGTGAAAAGTGCTGAAAATTAATTTT
>CAVATZ010000019.1:0-35367 GCA_963591655.1 Clostridiales bacterium | reverse complement strand
GTCTGTGTTTGCAGAGCAGTGCATGGAAGCCATGCCCTTCAGCGGAAGGAAGTAGTTCATCATGGAGAACATACCCTTCTTCATCTCTCCGCCGTACCAGGTGTTCACGATTACCTGCTCGCGGCTTGTGATGTTGAACATAACAGCTGTCTCGGAATTAAGGCCCAGCTCCTTGTAGTTCTCAACCTTAGCCTTGGATGCGTTGTAAACCACGAAATCCGGCTCGAAGGTCTCCAGCTCCTCTGCTGTCGGCTTGATGAACATGTTGGTTACGAAGTGTGCCTGCCAAGCTACCTCCACGATGAAACGGATGGCCATTCTGGTATCCTTGTTGGCACCGCAGAAAGCATCAACCACGAAGAGTCTCTTGTTGGAAAGCTCCTTCTTTGCCAGCTCCTTCACAGCCGTCCAAGCCTCCTGTGTTGCAGGATGGTTGTCGTTCGGATACTCCTCGGAGGTCCACCAAACAGTGTCCTTGGAATTCTCATCCATAACGATGAACTTGTCCTTGGGAGAACGTCCGGTGTAGATACCGGTCATAACATCCACTGCGCCCAGCTCGCTGACATAGCCCTTCTCGTAGCCCTCAAGCTCCGGCTTGGTCTCCTCATCGAACAGCATATCATAAGAAGGATTGTAAACAATCTCAGTAGTTCCTGTAATGCCATACTTTGTTAAATCGATTTTTGCCATTTTGCAGTAACCTCTTTTCCTTTTTCCAAACTCTGCACTAACAGATCCCGGAACGATTCTCTCGTTCCACTCATATATTTATACATACAAATTGAATAAAATCAACCGGAAATTTTTGTTGTTTTTTGATGGTATATTTTCAGCCTTTTCAGAGTATAGCTTTTTGCTATGGATTCACGGCGGCTGTGTTAAATTTTTGTCGAAATTGTTAATATTTCTACAAATCAAGCCCTTTTTTCGCTGTTTTGCGATTTTATTCTAATGGATCTATTAGAAAATTGACTACTCCTTCTCGATCGAGATCCCGCTGAAGCCGTAGAAGATACTGAACAGCGGTGTCAGATACAGGAGGAAGAGATACGGGAAGAACAGAGACCAGGCAACGCCCAGGGTGCCGGACATGTAAATGCAGTAGCCGTGCCAGGGGATCATGGGCCCTGCCAGGGTGCCGGAATCCTCGATACAGCGGGACAGAATGGCCGGCTTGATCCTGTGCTCCTTGAAAATAGGGGCCATCAGGCGTCCGGTCAGCACATGTGACATCGGTGAGGAGCAGCTCATAATGCTGGTGGCGTAACCCACCAGCAGCGTTCCCAGGATGAGACCGCCGTCGGAATGAATCCGCTTCACGAAGAACTGCAGGATGCAGTCCAGAACACCCAGGCGCTCCAGCATTCCGCCCATGCCGACAGCAAAGGTGATGATGGCCACATACTGCAGCATGGAATTCATGCCGCCCCGGTTCAAAATGGTTTTCAATACATCAAATTCGATTTCACTGCTGTAGCCGTTGTAGGCAATACGGATCACACTCTGCAGCGTCTTTCCCTGTACCAGAATGGACACCAGTCCCGCTGCCGCTGAGGACAGTCCCAGGGAAATGATGGCATCCACCTTAATGAGCAGCAGCACGATCAGAAACAACGCCGGAAGCAGTGTCAGCACACCGATATGAAACTCTCCGTTCAATGCAGCGATATAGCTTTCAATGTCTGCCACACTGCCGGCACTGCCCTGCTGCAGTCCCAGCACCGTAAAAATGATCAGCGTCAATATGAAGGGCGGCAGTGTGGTCCAGAGCATGGCCCGGATGTGGTCGCCCAGCTTGGCACCGGCCACAGCGGGCGCCAGATTCGTGGTGTCACTGAGGGGACTCAGCTTGTCTCCGAACATGGAGCCGCAGATCACCGCGCCGGCCACCATGCCCGGGTGGATGCCCATGGCATTGCCGATGGCCATCATGGCCACACCGGCGGAGCCCACAGAGCCGTAGCTGGTGCCGGTGACGAGGCTCAAAAGCGCACAGAACAGCAGTGTCAGCGGCAGCAGAAAGCGAGGATTGATCATCCGAAGACCGTAGACAATGATGGTGGGAATGGTACCGCTCTGAAGCCAGGTGCCGATCATGACACCGATGGCCATCAGCAGCGCCATCGTAGGCACCACCACCTTCAGGGCCTCAAAGGCACCCTTCTGGATCTCACTGTAGGAAATCCGCCGGATGAGACAGAACAGATAAATGATGATCCAGCTGAAAAACAGCCCGATCATGGGACCGCCAGTCTTGAGTCGGATGCAGGTTGCCACCGACAGGATAATGAAGGCGAGCAGTACAATGCTCTCAAGGCCTCCCGCTTTCCGAATTGCGCCGTTTTTGCTCTCCATAATAACCCCCTAAGAAATGTAGTGTTTATACAATCATCAGCCGCTTCCAGTAAAGCTGCTTTGTGTTTTTCGCCGGCCGGAGGCTTCCCTCCTGTTCCCGCGTCAGCAGTAAAATGCTGTCGAACCCGGCTTCCCGGGCGGCAGCCAGGGCCTCCGGGAATGCCCCGTCAATAAGCTCCCGCTGGTGGGCATCGGCACTGATCAGTATCTCGCCGCCGATGTCATGAAGATGCTTCAAAAGACGGGGATGCGGATAGAAATACTGCTTTCGCCTCCGATTCACGGCACCGCAGTTGATCTCAAAGGGCAGCCCCTCGGAGACAAGCCTTTCCATGGCCTTCATGGCCGGTTCATAGTAGCGGGGATCCTCTTCGTCCAGGAAATGTCCCCCCTCCTCCTGCGGCAGGTCGTTGAAGCGGGTCACGAGGTCGAAGTGACCCACAAAGGTGGGCTGCAGGCGTTCGCCGACCTGCGCCTCCAAAGCATAGTAGGCAGCAGAAAGGGCATAATAGTCCCCATTAAAATAGGTCGCACAAAGCTTCTGCAGATTCTCCGGACTGCTGTCCACAGAGCAGTATTCTCCGTCGACGGGCGGCACATCCAGAAAATGCGTAGATCCGATGAGATACTCCGCCTCCGGTGCACAGCGGGGATCGTAGACATTGTCCAGCTCTACGCCCAGGAGAATCTCCAGCCGGCCCTCGTACTTTTTCTGCAGCCGCCGGATCTCCTGCACATAGGCAGGAAAATCCATATGCACGTCGGGATCCATATGACCAGAAAAGCCCAAAGTATGAAAGCCCCGGCGAAGGGCCTCCTCTGCCATCTCCTCCGGGGTATTGCTGCCGTCACAAAATGTACTGTGGGTATGATAATTTGCAGGAACCTTCGTCATCTCTTATTCCTCCGCTTCATGCAAATTTCTCCGATGGATTTGCCTCGAGCTTGTAGCTCTCGGCAAACTCGCTTTCGCGAGCAACTCCCCCGTCGCAGGGGGAGTTGTCAGATCGCTACGAAATTTGCCTCATGCAAATTTCTCCGCTACAAAAGCCTCCAAGATCCGCTCATAATGCAGGAAGCCCTGGGCCTTGTGAATGTCCGCGATTTCTCCGATGGATGCGAGACGGCCGTCAATGGACTCCTCTTTCTCAATGGTGACGTCCTCCAGGGTGAAATCCAAGTGAAAATGAAAGATGTCTACGAAATAATTGTCTCCCCGCGCTTCGTCCACATTGGCATAGCTGTATACAGGCTTCCGGTCGATCTCCATCAGGCCGTGCTCTGTGAGCACCAGTCCGGTTTCCTCCCGTACCTCCCGGGTCACCGCAGAAAGGGCATCCTCTCCTGCCTGGGCTCCGCCGCCCGGCACCTCCCAGGAGCCGGCAGCCCACTTTTTGTCGAGAGCCCGCCGCGTGATCAGAAATCGTCCCTCCCGGTCCTCCAGCAGTGCCAGGACGTAGAGCATATACTGGCCCTTCTGCATGAAGGCGCCCTTCCGCGGCACCGGCTGCCCGATGCGATGACGATTCTCGTCATAAATGTCGATATATTCCATGTCAGTCCTCGTCTGAAGTAAAATGAATGCAAATTTCCCCACTGGATTTGCTTCGAGCTGGCTGCTCTCAGCAAACTCGCTTTCGCGAGCAACTCCCCCGTTGCAGGGGCAGTTGTCTGCTCGTTACGAAATTTGCTTGATGCAAATTTCTCCACTCTCAAAACAACTGTCCGTTCCTTTATGGCAGGCGGGGCCGTCCTTCCGGACCTGCACCAGTATCGCGTCGTTGTCGCAGTCCGTTTCGAACGTCACAATATGCTGGTAGTTTCCCGAGGTCTCGCCCTTCAGCCAGAGCTCCTGCCGGGAACGGGACCAGAAGCAGGTAAGTCCCCTCTCCAGGCTGATCTCCAGCGACTCCCGGTTCATATAGGCGAGGGTCAGTACCCGCTTCGTCTCATAATCCTGGACGATGCAGGGCACCAGTCCCTTCTCATCAAAGCGGATACAGGAAAGATCGATTTTTGATTTGTCCATTTCTATCTTCCCTCCCTCAGATCCTTACGGCAATGCCTTCGTCCCGCAGCCGCTGTTTAAGCTCTGTGATGCTGACCTCGCCGAAATGGAAGATGCTGGCCGCGAGTCCCGCGGAAATGTCCGGAATCTCCCGGAACAGCGCAACAAAATCCTCAATGGAGCCGGCACCGCCGGAGGCGATCACAGGCACCTTCACCAGGGCATTGACTGCCGCCAGCATGGGAAGGTCGAAGCCCTGCTTCACGCCGTCTGTGTCAATGGAGTTCAGCACCACCTCACCGGCACCGCGCTTTACCCCATCCTTGATCCATTCCAATGCATCCATACCGGTATCGATACGGCCGCCGTTCTGGAATACATGATAGGAGTCTCCCACTCTTTTGGCGTCCACGGACAGCACCACACACTGGTTGCCGTACTTTTCCGCCGCCGCATTGATCAGCTCCGGGTTCCGAATGGCACCGGAGTTGACGCTGACCTTGTCGGCACCGCACTTCAGTACCCGGTCAAAGTCCTCCACCGTATTGATGCCGCCGCCCACCGTGAGGGGAATGAAAATCTTCGACGCCACCTCGGTGAGAATTTCCGTAAAAAGCTTCCGTCCCTCAAAGGAGGCGGTAATGTCGTAGAACACCAGCTCATCTGCACCGGCCCGGGAATAGTACTCCCCCAGTGCCACCGGGCTGGAAACATCCCGAAGTCCTTCGAAATTCACACCCTTTACCACTCTGCCGTCCCGCACATCGAGACAGGGAATGATACGCTTTGTGATCATGCTCTTCCCTCCTTATTCCGCTTCGTCATTGACAATCCGCAGAGCCTCTGAAAGCTCCACCACGCCTTGGTACATGGCCTTGCCCAGAATGGCGCCGTAGAGCTCCATTTTCTTCAGCGCCCGGATATCCTCATAACTTGAAACACCGCCGGACGCCGTGACATGGATATCCTTAAGCCCGCTGAGCTTCTCATAGAGCGCAAGATTTGTGCCCTGCATGGCCCCGTCCTTGGAAATATCCGTGACAATGACGGTATCCACCTTCAGCTCCACCAGATGCTGCAGGAAGTCAAACATGTCCACATCCAGGACATCGAGCCAGCCATGAACCGCTACCCTGCCGTCCTTGGCATCCACACCCACGGCGATATGATTGCCGAAGCGCGCCAGTGCCTCCCGCAGGAAGGCCTCATCGGTCACCGCCTTGCTGCCCAGGATCACGCGTGCAACGCCTGCCGCCAGGTACTTCTCGATGGTTTCCATAGAACGGATACCGCCGCCGATCTCTACGGAGAGACCGGTTTCCCGGCAAATGGCTTCCACCACAGAGAAATTCGGCGTCGTGCCGTCCTTAGCGCCCTCAAGATCCACCAGATGCAGCCACTTGCCGCCCTTGGCTTCGATATCCTTTGCGGTGGCCACAGGATCCTCGGAATAAACCGTCATCTTCGCGTAGTCGCCCTTCAGAAGACGCACCACCTTTTTGTCATATAAATCAATTGCCGGAAACAGCAGCATATTTTCTCCTTTGCTGTGTGATTATTGGAGCCTGGTAAAGTTGGACAGGATGCGAAGACCCGTTTCCCCGGACTTCTCCGGGTGGAACTGCGTGCCGAAGACATTTCCGTTCTGGACAGCTGCCGTCAGGGGAACACCATACTCGGCCGTGGCCAGAAGGTGCGCATCGCAGTCAAAGGCTGCATAGGAATGCACGAAATATACATGCGCGCCCTCCTGCAGGCCCTCAAAGAGCGGGCTCTCCTTCAGGAAATGCAGGGCATTCCAGCCCATGTGGGGAATGTCCAGATTGGACGGAATCACGCCCTCGATCTCTCGCACCTCTCCCGGCACAAGGCCGAGGCCTTCATGCATACCATATTCGCTGGAGCGATCAAAAAGAAGCTGCATGCCGAGACAAATGCCCAGCATAGGCTTGCCCCTTTTCGCCTCCTCCTGCACCAGAGAAAACATACCGGCGCTCTTCAGCTTTTCCGCTGCGTCTCCGAAGGCTCCCACACCCGGCAGGATCAGACGATCTGCCGCCGCGATCACCGCCGGATCCCGGGTCACCACCGCCTCAGCGCCGATGGCCGCCATGGAGCTCTTCAGAGAAAAAAGATTGCCTACGCCATAATCAATGATTGCTGTCATGCTGACCTCCCGCCTTTTATCTTGCGTCTCTGTCCTCTTTTCCGAAACGGATGTCTACGGCTCTGGCATGGGCCGTGAGCCCCTCCTTATTGGCGAAGAAGGAAACCTTGTCGTAGTCCTTCTCCAGTGCCTCCCGGGTATAATAGCTGTACTGCAGCTTCTTCACGAAGTCATCCACAGACAGCGGGCTGTAGAAGCGTGCCGTGCCGGATGTCGGCAAGGTGTGGTTGGGGCCTGCAAAGTAGTCACCCAGCGGCTCCGGATTGTAGCGGCCTAGGAAAACGGAGCCCGCATTCTTGATGAGCCCCAGATAGTCAAAGGGCTGGTCCACGCAGATCTCCAGATGCTCCGGGGCGATGCGGTTTGCCGTATCCACGCCCTCCATCAGATCCCGGCAGACGATGATTTTGCCGTTGTTTTCAATGGAGGTCCGGGCAATCTCCTCCCGCTTCAGGGTCTTGAGCTGCGCTTCGATTTCCGCCTGTACCTGCTCCGCCAGCGCAAGGGAATCCGTCACCAGCACCGCCGATGCGTTCTTGTCATGCTCTGCCTGGGACAGAAGGTCTGCCGCCACATAGCGGGGATCGGAGGCACCGTCCGCCAGCACCAGCACCTCGGAGGGACCCGCGATCATGTCAATGTTGACCTGCCCGAAGACCTGCTTCTTGGCCTCCGCCACAAAGGCATTACCGGGTCCCACGATCTTGTCCACCCGGGGAATGGATTCTGTGCCGTAGGCGAGAGCCGCCACCGCCTGGGCACCGCCCACCTTGAAAATGCGGCCTACGCCGGCCACATGTGCCGCCGCCAGAATATAGGGATTCACAGAGCCCTCTTTGGAGGGAGGCGTCACCATCACGATTTCGGAAACTCCGGCAATCTGGGCCGGAATGGCATCCATCAGCACCGTACTGGGATAGGCTGCGGTGCCGCCGGGCACATAGAGACCTACCCGCTCCAGCGGGATCACCCGCTGCCCAAGTACAACGCCGGGCTTCTCTGTCATAATAAAGCTCTGGCGCAGCTGCTTTTCATGAAAGGCCCGGATGTTCTTCGCAGCCTCCTCGAGAATTTCGATAAATTCCGGCTCCACCTTCTGAATGGCGGCCTCCAGCTCCTCCGGGCTTACCAGAAAGTCATTGAGCGCCACATGATCAAAGCGCTGGCAGTAGTCCCGCAGGGCCTCGTCTCCCTTTTCCCGCACATTGGCAATGATGTCGGAAACCACATCCTCCACACTGCTGGTGGGTTCATTCCGGGCGAAGATCTCCTCGTCCTTCAGCTTTCCCATTTCATAGATTTTAATCATTTTTTCTCCCCTTGTTCAGCCATTCAACTTTACCGACAGTCCACTCGGTCCACTGGGCCCCCGCAAGCCAGGCTTGCGTGAATCCCAGTGGACTAGTGCTCTAATCTCACCGTCTCCACCTTTTCCCCGGAGGCGATCAGCGCCGCCAGGCCGTCTCGTACCTGCATAACCTCTTCATGCTTAAACTGGTAGCTCACCCGGTTGCAAATGAGACGAGCACTGATGGGCACCACGGTCTTCAGCACAGAAAGATCATTCTCCCGCAGGGTGTTTCCCGTTTCCACGATATCCACGATCACATCGGAAAGCCCCAGAATGGGTGCAATCTCGATGGAGCCGTTCAGGTGGATAATGTCAATGTCTCTGCCGGCCTTCTCATAGTACTTTCCCGCAATGTTCGGGAATTTAGTGGCCACCCGGAGGGTGCGCTCCTCATCATCGTAGAAATCCTTGGGCCCTGCCACACACATCCGGCACTTGCCGATGCCGAGGTCCAGCAGCTCATAAATCTGCGGCTCATATTCCAGCAGGATATCCTCGCCGCAGACACCGATGTCCGCCGCGCCCCGCTCCACATAGATGGAAACGTCTGAGGGCTTCACCCAGAAATAGCGGACGCCCTTCTCGGGATTTTCAAAGGTCAGCTTCCGGTTCTTTTCCAGAATGGCCGGACAGTCAAAGCCGGCGGCTGCCATCAGGCTGTAGGTTTTTTCGCCGAGTCTTCCCTTCGGCAATGCGATATTAAGCATGACTGACCGCCTTTCCGCTTGCTGCTGCAGGATCCGTGTCAGATCCCGGGAGCCGCTGCAGCATTTCCTCCTCTGTGCAGACCTCTCCGTTCTCCAATTGATAGCTTCCGTCAGGAAGGCCCGTGGCCCTTCTGCGGATGGGATGCTCCGTCAATTCCAGCGCATCGGCCCGGATCACCCGTACACGAAGCCCCCTGGCACGCAGGGCGGCTGCCCGGGCAGCCGTGCCGACAGCATTATCCTCTCCCTCATAAAGAAGGAGCAGGTCCACATCGTAGTGCTTCGGCACGGAGAGATAATTCTCCACCATATCGAGATACATGGCGAAGCCGATGGCACCCACCTTCTTGCCCATCTTCTCCGGCAGACGATCATAGCGGCCGCCGGACAGCACGGTGAAGGGAATGTTTTCCGCCGCGCCCTGGAAGATGATGCCGTTGTAATAATCCATGGAATTCACCAGAGAAAAATCCAGATAAATGTGCTGCAGAACACCAAAGCTCTCCAGCACCTCGGCAAGGCCCCGGAGATGCTCCACAAGGCGTGCCGCACTGTTGCTCATGGCAAAGCCGGACAAGGCCTCAATGCCCTCCCGGAAGGGCGCATAGAGATCCACCAGCTGCTTCAGGGTCTCGGCGCAGGCACGGGTCATGCGTCCCTCCTCCACCAGGCCGTCAAAGCCGGCGGCATTCTTTATGGAAAAAAGCCGCAGCACCGCCTCACAGGTGGAATCCGAAAGCTCCATGGACTCGAAAAGCTGCTTCAGAAATGCCGCATCGGAAATGCGGATCACGAAGCGGTCGGACACCAGTGCCAAGGACTGGGCTGCCAGGGCGATGACCTCCGCCTCGGCGAAACGATCCAGCGGTCCCAGACACTCCACGCCGGTCTGCTGGATTTCCCGGTAATGCCGGTCCTTCGGACGATAAACGGTTTCGTTATAATAAACCTTCTCCTCGCCGCCGGCATTGGCCTTCACAATGGAAAGGGTCACATCAGGCTTCAGCGCCAAGAGTGAGCCGTCAAGATCCGTGAAGGTAATGAGCTGACTGGACTTCAGGAAATCCCGGTTGTCCGCATAGAGATCATAGGGCTCAAACTTCGACATCTTGAACTTCCGATAGCCGCAGCTTTCATAGAGCCGGTTCAGTTTCTGTTCTATCATTTACAATACTCCCTTGGTGGATGGAATCTGCTCGGCGAAGCGGCTGTCCATAGAAACGGCCTCCCGCAGCGCACGGCCTAAGCCCTTGAAGCAGGCCTCGGCGATATGGTGGGAATTCTTCCCGGCCAGCTGCTGCATGTGCAGCGTGATGCCGGCATTGTTGGCAAAGGCCTGCATGAACTCTGCCACCAGCTCTGTGTCGAAGCTGCCGATTTTCTGTGAGGGAAATGTCAGCTCCCCGTAGAAGCCGCCCCGGCCGGAAATGTCCAGCGCCACCGTCATTAGCGCCTCATCCATGGGCAGCATAAGGCTCGCATAGCGACGGATGCCCTTCTTGTCCTCCAGGGCCTCCTTCACGGCCTCACCCAGGCTGATGCCGATGTCCTCCACGGAATGATGGTCATCCACCCAGGTGTCTCCCTCGCAATTCAGATTCATCTGTATGCCGGAATGGCGGCTCAGAAGGGTCAGCATATGATCCAGAAAGCCGATGCCGGAGCTGATGTCCGACTCCTTGCCGTTTCCGTCAAGGTCCAGCCAGATATGAATGTCTGTTTCATTGGTTACTCTGTTGATTTCTGCCGTTCTCATGAGGTTATGACTCCTGTCTCAAATCATCTATCGTCCGGATCAGCGTCTGCATCTCCTCCAGGGTGCCGATGGTGATGCGGTTAAAGTTGGCGATCCGTTCTGTCTCAAAGTGCCGCACCAGGATGCCCTTTTCCTTGAGATCCAGATACAGCTTCTTTCCATTATACATAGGATGTGCCGCAAATACAAAGTTTGATTTTGAAGGCAGTACGGTAAAGCCTCTCTCCCGGAGGGCTTCCTCGGTGTAGGTCCGGGCCGCCTTGATCTTTTCAATGCAGGAATCGTAGTACGCCTGATCCTTCACCGCTTCTACCGCTGCTGCCATGCTGAGGCGGTTCACATTGTAGGGATTGGTGGAAAACTTGATGGTTTCGAGATCCGCGATCAGCGCCGGACTGCCGATGGCATAGCCCACCCGGGCACCCGCCAGAGACCGGGACTTGGAAAAGGTCTGCACCACCAGAAGATTCTCATAGCGCGGGAGCAAGGATACCGCCGATTCGCCTCCGAAGTCCACATAGGCCTCATCGATGATGACCACATGGGTCGGATTCGTCTGCAGAATGGATTCAATCTCCGCAAGGCTCAGTGTCAGGCCCGTGGGCGCGTTGGGATTTGCGATCACAATGGCGGAGCCGACATTGGCATAATCCCTGGGATCAATGCGGAAGTCCGGCAGCAGCGGCTTCGGATTCGCTTTGATGTGATTCAGGGCAGCAAATACCGGATAGAAGCCGTAGGAAATGGAAGGAAAGGCCATGCCGTCCTCACCGAAGGCCATGAAGGCAAAGTTCAGCGCCTCGTCGGAGCCGTTGCCCACAAAGATCTGTGCCGGGGTCACGCCGTAGCGCTCCGCCAGCGCCTGCTTCAGCGGCTTCAGCGCGGGATCGGAATAAAGGCGGAGCTTCGCGGCCTCCTCGCTGTTCACAACCTGCAGCACGCCCGGTGCCGGCGCATAGGGTGACTCGTTGGTGTTCAGCTTGATGTAGCGGCGATCCTGGGGCTGCTCCCCCGGTGTATAGGGCTCCAGCGCCCCGTAATAGGAATTGAAAAATTTCGACATATTCTCTCCTTCTCGCGTTACCATGGTAGCGCGTTAAAGTGCCATGAGCCAAATAATACACTCTGCTTCCTGTTCTGTCAAGAAGCAGAGTGCGGTTCTCTGTATCGATGCGCTACGTCCTCTCGTAAGCCTCATCGGGTATGCCAATGTCCTCGACCACCACTTGGCCGGCATACGCTCTGCCCTCGCCGGTAACCAGTCCTGTCTTGTTCCGGCCGAAGGTAAGGGTCAGATCCGCCGGAATGCCGCAGCCCATCAGGGCACCGGTATCTGTGTTGATGCCCGAGGGCGCATCAATGGCCAGCACAAATGTATGCCGATGCCGGTTGGTCTCCTGAATCATATCCCGGAAAATGCCCGCAATCTCCCGATGCAGACCGATGCCGAAAATGCCGTCAATCAGAATGTCTTCATCCGGCAGCACAGTGTCTTTTTCGTAAATGTATACTGTGCCGCCTGCCTGCTGAAAGCGGAACAGCTGGTAAAGAAGCTCCCAGCTGGCCTTCTCCATATTTCCGGCAAGATAAACCCTGGGACAGTATCCCGACGCCAGCAGGATACGGGATGCGCAGACGCCGTCTGCGCCGTTGTTTCCTGTGCCGCAGAGCACGGTGATTGCCGTCTTCTTGTCCGGATAATGCGTTATGACATATTGCGCCACCTTGCGGCTGGCCGTCTCCATCAGCCCCAGGGATGCCATCCCCAGAACGTCCATGGCGTAACGGTCCGCCGCCTTCGCGGCTGTGCCTGTGATAATGTTGTCATTCTTCGTACTCATGCTGCTGAATCCTCCGGTAATTCCATACTGCCCAATAAGAGGACGCCTTCGGTCGGGCCACGGTTAGAAGCACCAGTCACCGATATAGCGGAGCGGTGCAGAATTTAAGTCGCTGCTGCCGCCCAGGATCTCTGTCGGCGCATAAAGATGTGTCCAGGTCTTCAGCGGGTAGGCAGTTAAATTGCTGTTGAAGGTTTCTGTGGATGTGGCGGTCTGGTTTGCATCCTTCAGATCATTTACGTTCTGCACTGTGCTGCAGCCAACGACATATGTCTTATTGCCAACAAATGTGTCTATTCCGGTCACATTCAAAATCTTGACCGCTTCTGAACTGTTTCCATTGAAATAGTTTCCAATGTCCTTCATGGAATACCCTGCAACAGAGCCAATATAATATGTATTATATATCGGTTCAAACAACCTGCCCGCAACATAAGAATCATAAAGATGACCACCCGATTCTCTGCCTAACTGTCCAAGCAGCCCGCCAACATAACAATGATCTCCCTGCCTCATAGCACTGACAGAAGCATCCATAAAGCAATTTTTGACGTTGACGGCGCCGCTGCAATAGCCCACCAGGCCGCCGGTGGCCAAGTGACCATAAATATTGTAACCGCCGAGTTTACTTTCATCCAAAGTCAGGCTGTCGCTGCTAAGTGCCGATTCACTTCGGAATGACGCACCATTATTGTTCATGTAAGTGAGCGCACCTACATAGCTGTTTTCAATGCTGCCGTTGGCGCTGAAGTCTCCCACTAGGCCGCCGACACAGTCGCCGTTGGGACCATAGACATAGGCTGCTACCCCGCAATTGTCGACAGCCAGATTCCCGCTCAGGATAGTGCCCACCAGACCGCCGGCACTGTCGTCCGTGTTGCTGTCTGATGTTCCTGAACCCTTCGCATAGATCAGCGCTGTCTCACCATAAACAGAGCAGCCGGATATGCTGACAGAAAGACTCGTACTGCTCGGAATTCTGCCGATGAGTCCGCCGGCACTGGCACTGTTGCTTACATTACTTGAACCTCCCTCAGACGAAATCAGCAGCTGATACGGGCGGTTTCCATTCGCACCTTTCTCGCCCTCGTAAACAGCACAATTCTGAATCGTGATCGCTCCGCTGCCATCTGCAAGTCCCAACAGCCCGCCGGCATCCATTTTTGACTGAATCTCTGCGCCGGTGATCACGACATTCTGAATCGTCAGCCCCTGGCTGCTGCCATAGTAGCCGACCAATGCGGCAGCACTGTTTTTCTGACCATTCTTTCTCGTTTCTACACAACTCACTACGTTGCGAAGCTCCAGGTTTTTGATGGTCAAGCTGCCCTGCTGCTTTGATGATGCCGCAGCAAAAAGTCCTGCTGTGTTGTAATCATCCTTATCGCCCTTTATCCGCAGGTTAGCGATGGAATGGTAATTGCCGTCATATTCTGTCAGCAGCACATTTTGTATGCCGTAGAAATAACCGTCGGAAGTAATAGCGCTATCGGATCTCGGTTTATAAATTTTAAAACTGCTGACATTGTTTTGATCATAGCCCAAAGAAGCAATATATTGATCCCAATCCAGAGAATTCTTCTGTACCGCTTTTTGGTATGAAAAACTTGTATCACTCGGCACATTCATTTCTCTGGTTCTCTTTCCATTATCATTTTCAAGCCGTGAAACATAATGATCCAGGTTTTCCAGATGACGGCAGCTCAAAATATTGGCGGTATGAGCATTTTCACCAGCCGCCAACGGGTTGGAACCTCTGCCGAAGAGACTGCTGTCTGTATCGTAGACAAGCTCGCTGTCACTCCCCCAAACATATGTCTCTGTCGAATTTTGCGTCGATGTACTCAAATCTGCATTCGCAGCAGCAACCAGTTGCGCCATCAACGCAGTGTCAGCTTTTCCGCTTTTGTACTTCTCATCTTCATACCAATTTGCTGCCGGCTTCTGTTCCGCAATGGCATAACCGGTGATTTCGCTTCCCACACGAATATCGTTAACATTGTCCGCAAAGTGTTCGTGATCCGTTGAAATGTCATCCAATAATATACGATAAGCCAAATATTTCTGGCCGGAAACTTCTACCAATGTAGCTTTATCATATGTTGTGTACTGATTTGAATTCGAGCCACCATCTCTACTCAAGGTAACACTATTACCGGAAACAACTGCTGAAAACTTAAACTCCGTTATACCTGTCGATTTGCTGTCTGCCGCTGTTCCCGTCAGCACCATGGTGAGATAGTTGATTTCGCCTTCCTTCAGCGGCGTGAACACCTCCGCATACAGTCGCGGACCGTTCAGGAAGCGCAGGAAGGTTTCCGTTGCCCCCTTCTCCTCCGGACAGAAGTCGCCGATGTGCTTTCCGCCGTATTTGAGGCTCCTGCTGCCATTGCTCACCTCCGGCACTGCTGTATCTGCCAAGGCAGAGGCAAACAGCTCTACCGCTGTCTGGTAGGGGTACTGCGGATTGGCACCACCGATTTTCAATGCTTCATCATAGGGTTTTGCATAGGATTTGCCCGCGTAATCCTTTCCCTCCGCCGCCAGATTTTTCACATTTTCCGGCAGCTGATTGCTGCCGCTGACCCTGCCGGCTGCATAGCAATAGGAAGCGCTCTCGGATCCGCTGCCGCTGACAGCCGCCAGAAAAGCGCCGACACTGCCTGCAGACTGCACAGAAGCCGTTGTATAGCAGCCGATCAGATTCAAATTCACGGAATCAGCAGCGCCGATAAAGCCGCCGGCATTGCCTGCTGCGGACGTGACGTTCCAGCGTCCCTGACCGGTGGTCTCAGCAGCGCCGGTCTCGGTACCTTCCGTGCTGTCCTCCGGGTATTTCCCCTCCTTCGTATGGCCGCCCACATAGGAGAAACGAAGCGCCGCCTGCCCGCGGACCTCCCCGATGAAGCCACCGGCATTGCCGCTGCCCGTCACATAGACGGAGGCTGTGCTGTTGCTGATTTTCGTTTCTGCACTGCCGCGCAGGCTGCCGATGAGGCCGCCGGCATTGCTGCCGCTCACACTGCCGTATTCACCCAAGCTGCCGCATTCATTCACATAAAGCTTCACTGCCGCACTGTCCGTTCCGCCGGCTTCTACCGTACCGATCAGGCCGCCGACATTACCCGCGGAGGACAGTTGACAATTCTCTGTCTCGATGCCCTGCAGGATCAGCTGGTGAGAATTTCCCACCACACCGACGAGGGCTCCCGCTGCGGCACCCTCTGTATTGCGGAAACGGCAGCTCAGAAGCCGCAGATCCCGGATGCTGACCGGCTTGGCATCCTTTTGACCGGAAATTTCGGCAAAAATGCCCTGTCCTTTCGTGCTTCCACTGCTCATGGCAACCGCCGTTCCGGACTCGAAATTCACCATGGCATTTCCCCTGCCGTCATAGGACAGAAGGGCAGCGTTCTGAATGGGGCGATAGCCGCGGCTTACATTGCCGCTCAGGTCATAGACCGAAATGCCGCTCTGTAAGGCCACCGTATTGTATGCCGCAATATCCGTTGTGAAGGCGTCCGCCGTGTTGACCGTATCCGACGTCTGCAAGGCTCGACCATCATAATCCGTCACCGGCGCGGTTTCTGCGTAAACAAGATCCCCGGTCTGCACCGCGGCCTGTATACAATGTTCATCGCTTGTGTCCGTAGAAAGCCCGGAAACCGCCGGATCCAGATTCTCCAGATGCCGCACATTGGCGATCATTGCTGTGGAAAGCGATTCTGCGCCGCTTTCCTTCAGGCTGCCCATGCCGCTGCTGTCAAAGGTCCATACATTGCTTACTGTCTCTGTCTCCACAGAGGCAAAGAGAGAATTGGTACTGACGGTGTTGCTCTGCACCTCCAGGGCATAACCGTCGGTGCTGCTGCATTTGGCATAGATTTCAATGTCTTCCCCCGGTGTCAGTGCAGGAAAAAGCGCTGTGAAATGCGCATCCTGCTCCGTCACGGAATCCAGGCAAAGCAGGTACTCTCTGTCCTTTCCTGCGTCCGCAGACAGCTTTGCCATGTACAGGCTGCTGCCGGCTTGTCCCTTTGCAGCCGCAGAAAAAGAGGTTTTCGTCAATGTAGAGCTGACAACATTGGACAGATCTCCCAGCGCCGCCGTAAGCACTGCGCCGCTTTCCCTTCCCTTCACGTAAAGCACCGTATTCACCCCGGTGTTTGTCGCCGGCATCCGAATGTGCAAGAGGAGCCGCGCCCCGTTTTCAACGGACAGCACCGGTGCCGTGAGGCTTCCCTCCGGCACAGCCTTGCTGCTGCCGCCGTAATAGCCCACGATGGCACCGCCGGCAGCTTCACCTTCCGTGCCGCTGAAATGCTGCCGCAGATTTCTGTCCCCAGCGGCCTTCTTCAGCGCTGCGGCATCGCTGCCGTCTACTTTGAAGGTATAGGCATCCCCGGAACCGCTCAGGAAGCTGGCCGTCCTGGAATAATATACCGCGGTCACAGTCCTCGCCGTATAGTCATATTCGATGCGATAGTTGCCGTCCGTCCGCACCGTGTCATCTATGACGCCGAAGGGCAAAAGATAAGAAAGAAGCTCTTCACCGGCACCGCCGGCATTATCCCCGGCATTGTGAATCAGGGCATAGCAGCGGTGGTCAGCGCTCGAATCGTCCGTACCGGCGTCTTCATTTTCCGCAGACGAAGCAGGCGAAATCTCCATGCCCAGATCCGCCCCGGAAAGAAGCTCCAGTGTGCCGTTGGCCTCCAGCGTGCTCATTTCATTCTGGGCAGCCATAAAAATCTCTTCCGCCGTACCGTCCATTTCCAGCAGCTTCAGCTTCCGCTGGTAATGCGTCAGCCCCACGAAGGAAATGCCCGCCAGAATCACCATGATGCCGATGGTCAGCAGCAGCTCTGCCAGAGTGAAGCCCTCATTTCTTCTGTCCGTGTCTCTCATCTTGTCCTGCTCCCTCTCTCCTGCCGCCTCTGTCTCTCATGGCCGCGGCGTATTCTCAGTCGTCTGCTTCCGTTTTCCCCGACTGCAGCCGGTTCACGGTACGAATCTGCAGATCCGTCTCTGCCAAGCTCTCCCCAGGCCTTGCTTCCTGCGTGTCTGTGTTTTCCGCCGTCTCCGCAGTGCCGGAGGAATCCCCCGCCGGCTTCCGGTATACGGCGAGGCCCTTTACCGTGATCAAGGCCCGTCCGTCCTTTTCTGTCCGGTAACTGATGCTGTCAAAGCGTGTATACAATGCATCGGTAAGCCCTGCCTCACTGACCAGCGCCGTTTTTCTTCCGGTAACGACACTCCCTCCTTCACGAACCGCGGCGCCGTCATCCGCGCTGCCGCCGCTTTCGAAGCTTAGGATAATGCCTTCGGCCGTGGTCCAGCTGATCCGTGCCCGGGCCTTCGTGTTCGCGTTCACGAAGGAAATGCTGTCGTCTCCGGCACTTAGGGCGGCGGCATACTCCAGATTGTCCGTAAGCAAAGTTGCGGTGGTCGACAAAAGGGTCGCCGCATGTGCCCGCTCCGTAAACTGCCGATAGCACCGCTGCACCACCACGAGACCGCCGCCCATGGCACTGCCGATGAGGGTAATGATCAGCACCGTCATCAAAAGCTCCGGCAACGTGGAGCCCTTATTTTCCTTTAGTTTCTGTTTCCACATAAGCCGGTCTCATCTCCTGTCAGTTCGTGTCTGTCTCTGTTCCTATGCTCTGTACCTTGTCCGCATCACTGCCGCCTTCTTCTGCGGCAGATGCATCGTTCACCAGATCATAGGTGAAGAGCACGCTGCCGTTTTTCGTTTCTGATTCAGCAGATGCTGCTTTGCTCTCGTCCGCCCGACTCCAGTCCAGCTGCTGCTGATACAGTCTGACGGAAATCTCATTTCCCTCTCCGGTCCGCAGCGCCGGGGTCAGACCGCTGAAGGCATTTTCTCCGTCGGCACCTGTGATATTCAGCTTCGCTTCGACTGTCACGATAGCATCACTTTCCGTATCCCGGGCATTCAGTGCGTTCTGCCCCGCCTCGTAATACGCCATGTTTTTGGCGCCCCGGCTCATGAGCCGGCTGGACTGAATGATCATCGCCGAAAACAGCAGAACAGCAAAAGCCAGCAATACCATGGCAGCCATGGCCTCTGCCAGAGATTCACCCTTATTGCTCCGGATTTTCTTCACTAAGCTCTTCATTCCTGGTCTCTTCCTCACTGCTCTCGTTCTGATGCTTTTCCGAGGTCTGACTGCCGCTCTCCTTCGCATTTCCTGCCTCCGCGGCATTTTTCGTGATCAGAAAATCCCCCCAGCTGATGGTGGTCTTCTTCGAGATCAACGTTTCACTGCCTTCCGCGTCACTGTCCTCCGCCTCGCCGGTATGCGTATCGCGTGTACTGCGACTCTGGGTCTTCACCTCTGCTGTGCCCCGGAGGAGCATATAATACTTCTCCGCGTCCGCGCTGCTGTCTGCAGCTGCCTCGGCGTCTCCGTTGCTGAGCCGGATCTCCAGTGTGCCGTCCCCATAGAGCTGAAGCTCCGCCTCCACCAGCGAATCCGCTTCTATGCTGCCGCTGTTCTCTGCATCAGATGCCGACAGCTGCAGGGTAAAATGTCGGCTCACCGACTTGCCTGCATCCCCCGTCAGAAAAGCCGTTCCCCAGGCCTGCTGACAGGCCGCCAGCATGCTGTCTGCATCGTCAGAGCTCTCATTTTCTCTATCCGAAATGACAATGCTCCCGGCCTTCTGGTAAGCCTCGCCCTTCTCTGTATAGCTGCTGAGATCCGCATCCGTCAGCAGCTGCTCCAGCATGGACAGGCTGCTGTTTCTGCCGTTGTCCGCGGAAAATGTCACTGCGGTAGCTTCATCATTTTCTCCTGTTCCGCTTCCGACATTCAGAAAATCCGGGCCGGAAAACGTATAGGTCGTGGTGGTATAGGTTTCCTCGGACGTTTCGCCGTCTTCACCCTCGCCGTCATTTTCCTTCTCCACATGCTCCACGGTAACCGTGATTTTCTCCGTTTCCTGAAGGATCACCGAAGCCTTGTGCAGCTCATTTTCCAGAAGCCGGGCTGCGGCCTCCACCGACTGGTATTTCTGCCGGTTCTTCCCGAGGCCCGCAATGCGCCCGGCAGAGGTCGTGGCTGCTGCCAGCACCACAGAGCCGCAGACCGCGCAAAACAAAAAGAACAGGAGTGCCAGCAACAGCGTGGCACCCTCCTGTCCTCTCCATTTCTTTTCTATTCTGTTTCTGATTTCAGAATATCTGCTCATGATTTTCCGTTTACCACATCGCTGGCCCAGGACTCTGCTATCGTTTCCAGATCTGATCGTTCCAGATTGGAGAAATCGCCGCCTGCCAGTCCTCCGCCGCCTGTGCTGCTGCCTCCGTTCTGCTTCAGTCCGTCCGTGGTCTCGGCATCATAGAGGGTCTCATAGAAGGTAATGCTGAGGGAGCCGCTGATCTCGCTGCTGCTCTGCAAGCCCGGAAGGGCTCCGTCAATGGCGGTACTGCCGCCGGCACTAAGGCTCACGTCCTGGATCAGCAGCCGATAGGGAGACGCCTTCAGCTGCAGAAGCATCTCATGGACCTCGGCATAGCTTCCTGCAGTGAAGCTGATGTCGATGCGCCGCCGTACTACGTCATCCTCGGCCTCCGGCTCATGATAGGTGAAATGATAGCTGGCAGCGCTGCCGAAAATCGCATTCAGCAAATTGGCCTCTTCATTGAAATTATTGTAGGTGGGCACATAGCTTCCGCTCTCTCCGCCGCTTTCTGTCATCTCCTGCTGCATGCTGCGGATCCTCTGCTGCTTCTGCTGCTCCGTCAGGATGCTGTTCTCGATTTCTGCGGTATCTGCCGCCTGAATGCGCCGCTCCACCGGCTGATGGATAAAGCAATAGTACAGAAGGCCCAGTAGGAGAACGGTCAGCACCAGAAGCAGAAATAGCTCCCGTTTCCTGAAGGGCCGCTTCAAAATCTCATGCATACTCATCCCTCGCTTCCGTTCTCACTCGTCTCTGCATCGCCCTCTGTCTCCGGTGCCGTCTGCGCCGAGCTCTCTGCCGCATCTCTAAAGTAAATGGTGATCTGGGCACTGACATAGCTTTGCTCGCTCTGGGTCTGGGACATGGAGGCCTGGGTATAGCTCACCATGGGATCCGCCTCCAGCGCCGCCAGGATCTCGGACAGATGATTGCCGTCGGACATCTGCAGAGATACCGAGGCCTCCGTGCCGCTGATCTGCAGGCTCTGAATCGAGCCATGACTGCTGATGCAGCGGTCGATGGTGTCCAGCACATCGATACGGTCCGGCAGGGCCTTTTCCTCTTCATTTAAGTAGCCGTTGCCGTAATGACTGTACTGTGCCCGCACCTCCGCATAGACAGCATTGGCATCCTGAATCGTTTCCAGGGATTGCTCCGCCGCTGCATATTTTGCCTCAGCCCGATCTGCCCGCTGCAGCTCGCCGCAGACAAAGAAACGGGTAAAGGCCGCCAGCAGCACCAGATAAACAGCAAAAATCGCCAGATTCTTCAGGACATGCTGCCCGTTCGTCCTGGGATAACAGAGGTTCATCAGGATCTTGGAGGGCACGCCCTTCTCTTTCTCCTGCCGCAGCGTGCGGCTGCCGTTTTTCTCGTCAAAAATGGTGAGTCCCCAGGTTTCCGGGGTGTTGAGCCCTGCTTCCCGCAGCTCCTCCCGCATATTGGGGAAGAGATCTGTGAGCGGTGCCACCGGAAGGTCCAGCTGCTCCCGGAGAGCCGTCAGCAGCGGGGCCAAATGGGCACCGTCTCCGAAATAATACAGGGTATCTACGGCATTCCGGGGATTGTTGAAGCTGTAGAAATTGAGGACACGCATGATCTGCACCGCCAGCGCCTCATAGTCCTCCTGCAGCGCCGGATGCTGATATTCATCCAGAATGCCGTCATAGAGTCGCTGCCGGATCAGTGTCGGGGACAGCTCTGTGTGCTCCGCCGCCTTCCGGGTAATTCCCATCAGTCCCGGCGTCAAGGAGCGGGTGGTCTCATAAACGCCGTGCGGCAGAAAATGCATCTGCAGCTCATCGTCATCTATATTCAGAAGCGCATAGTCCTTTTTCAGCGCCTCTGCATCCAGCTGGCACTGCAGAAGGCGCTGTAAACACAGCGTCTGCGGTGAAAGCACCCGCAGCCGGAGTCCGGCCTGCTTCGCCATGGCCCGATACTTCTCAATGAGCTCTCTCCGCATAGCCGTCGCCATGAGCTGCATGTTCTGCGCATCCCGGGAAAGCACCGCATAGTCAAAATAATACTCCTCGGCCTGCTCATTGATGTAATCCCGGAACTCATACGGAAGATTCAGCATCAGCTGCTGCACCGTCATCACCGGCATACTCAGACGACGGAAAAAACAGCCGTTGGCAGGCACGGTCATAAAGAGCTCCCGGCAGTGCATATTATGCGCCTTCAGCTGCTGCCGGATAAAGTCGGCGCAGGCATCCCAGAAGACGATCATGCCGTCCTTCACCATATTTTCCGGCAACGGTGCCAGAAAATAGCTTTCAATCTTTCCGTTGTTCACGAAACAGCACTTCATGCTGTATTCGCCGATATCGATTCCCAGATATTTCTTAAGTTTCATACTCTTTTATCCGATAACGTAAATTTTTAAGGAAAAGCTGCAGTGAACAGCAATCCTTTGCAATTCTCTTACAATTTACTGCAGATTTCGGGATATCTCAAGGCTTTTTTTCGTTGCAGCCGTCCCAATGGCCGCTTCCGGTATTTTCAGGGAAATGCTGTCGTCAGCAAAGCCGGAGGTAGGCCTGCATCAGCTCCGGCCCGAAGAAGGTGGTAAGAACTGCCGCAGCAGCGATGGAGGGTCCGAAGGGAATGCGTTTCTTCTTCAGCAGCACCGTAAGCATTAGCCCAAGGAAGCAGCTGAACAGAAGCAGCAGCAGGATGCAGCCGGGCTTCACATAGAGACCGCAGACGAAAAAGAGCTTAATGTCGCCGCCGCCCATGCCCTCCTTCCCGGTAATGTGATCGAAAAGCAGGGTGAGTCCCAGCATACCGCCGCCGAACAAGAGGGCCCCCAGCAGGCTGTACAGAAGCTCGCCGCCCAGGGTCAGGCCGCAGCGCTGGAAGGCCGCCGGCAGACCGGACAGGTAAGCGGGGAGGCCGGAAAAGGCGAATACAGCATCCCCCGTGCGTTCTATGGTTCCGGTCCCGAAAAGCGTGATGAGCGGCACCGTAAAAAGCCAGCAGAGTATCCCGGCCAGAATAAAACGATCCGGAATGGTAAAGCTCTTGAGATCCACCAATGAAAGCCCCAAAAGGATCACCGTAAAGCCCAGATACCGAAGGGTCAAAAAGGACAGGCCGAAGCGATAAAGATAGGCTGCAAAAAGAAAGCCGCAAAGGAGCTCACAGAAAAAGCTCTCGGGCGGAACCCGGGTGCCGCAGTACCGGCATTTCCCTCGAAGAAGGAGGTAAGAAAAAACCGGGATCAGATCCGGTGCCCCCAGGGTATGTCCGCAGTGATCGCAGTGGGAGCGTCCCTTCCATACACTCTCGCCGGACAGAAGCCGGTATGCAAGACAGTCCATGAAGCTGCCGAAGGCGGCTCCGAAAAAAAAGGCCAGCAGGAGACAATAGATCCTAAATCCCAATTCCATATCGATTCCCCTCATTTCTATGCTATACTCTCACCATGCATAGAATTCACTTTATCAAAATCACAAGGCTTACTCTGCTGCTCCTTCTTTTGGGCAGTGCAGCAGGCTGTCAAAAGCCGCCATCGCCGGATCGCTTCACATCGCAGAATGCCGCAGAATCAGAGCGGCCAACAGAAGGCACTGAGGTGCCGACGATACCGGACAGCACGGCGGTACCCGCCGAGACAGGCGGAGAAAGCCAGGCAGCCGGGGCCGAAGACATTTCCCCGGTCAGCAGCTACGCCTATTCCACGCTGTCGGACACGGAAAAACAGGTCTATCGCGAGGTCTATCAGGGTCTCGTCAGCGGTCAGGAAACGAAGCTCTCGACGCTGGAGGACGAGGTGCTGAAGCGCGCCTTCAAATATGTGCTCTACGACCATCCCGAGATTTACTACACCGACGGCTTCCATTACAGCTCGGAAAGCATCGGCGATACCCGGCTCTCCCTCTCTCTTATTCCTCAGTATACCCTGTCAGAGGCGGAAAAGGAAGAAACAGATGCCCGGCTTTCCGAAAAGCTGGCGGAGATACTGGCGGCAGCACCGACGGGGTCAGATTATGAGAAGCTGCGCTATGCCTACGACTGGGTGGTGGAAAACACGGATTATGCCGTGGACGCGAAAAACGGGCAGAATGTGCTGTCGGTTTTTCTGGGCGGTCAGAGCGTCTGCAACGGCTATGCCAAGGCCTTTCAGCTGCTGCTGCAGAAAATGGGCATCCCGGCGGTTCTGGTAACGGGAACCGCAAAAAACGGAAGCCATGCCTGGGTTGCAGCCTGCCCGGACGGGGTCTGGTCCCTCTTTGATCCCACCTGGGGTGAGCCCGGCATCAGCAATGAAGCCTTTTCCGATATTCGCTTTGTGAACCATAGTTACTTTGCCTTGACAAGTGAGGACATGGGACTGGATCACGAGGCGCTCGGCGATCTGCCGCTGCCGGACTGCAGCGATGACAGTCACAGCTATTTCCGGCAGGAGGGGAGCTATTTCACGAATTGCGACATGGAAGCCCTTCGGAGCTGCTTTCGGGCGGCGCAGGAAAACGGGGAAGGCGCTGTACAGTTCCGCTGTGAGGATGCAGCACTTCGGGAGGAATTTCTGCACGAGCTCCTGGACAACCAGATGGTGTACCGCTTTCTGAACGGCCGGACCAGCGCCAGCTACTTTGTGAATGAAGGACTGAATGTGGTGACCTTTCTCCTAAACGCAGAAGGATAAGCCGCGCATTCTGCTGCTTGTGTTTCATGACGAGTGCCTCAAGTGTATATGGATCAACGCAAAAAGTCAGGACGGGCAATTCCCCTCCTGACTTTTTCTTGATTTTATCTTCTTCTGTTTCTGAATTCCATGACCTTCTGAAAAAACAGGGCCGTGAGGAAGCCGCCGATGAGCCCGCCGATATGGGCTCGGAGGCTGATCTCCGCATTGCCGAGACCAGGTGCCAGAGAAAAGATGATACCGAAGAGCACCCGCTTCATAGGGAAATACCGGCGGATCCCCGGCGTCATGGCAAAGACGATGAACACGCCCAGCAGGCCGCAGATGGCACCGGAGGCACCGGCAGACAGCGCCGGTTCTGCGCCCGGCAGGAAATCCATAAACAGCGTCAGCACATTCCCGCAGAGCCCGGCAATGAAATAAATGAAAAGAAAACGGATACGCCCGAAATAGCTTTCCACATAGCTGCCCAGCACAAAGAGAGAAATCATGTTGCTGCCCAGATGATCAATGCCGAAATGCAGAAACATGGCCGTCAGCAGACGGTAATATTCCCCGTAGCGCAGCACAAAGGGTGTATACAGTGCGCCGAAGCGCACTGCCACCTCTGTTTCCTGAGAGCCCCCGGCCAGGGTCTCCAGGGCATAGATCAGAACATTGATCCCGATCAGGACATAGGTCATGACGGGATAATTCTTCCGCTGATTCATAAAGCATCCTGACACAAGAATCAGGAACGAAGCTCAATGCCCATTCTCTCCAGACCGTTCAGGATCTTCTTCACGGTACCGTTGATCTCCTCATCCGTCAGGGTGTGATCCTTTGCCCGCAGGGTCACGGTATAGGCCATGGACTTGAAGCCCTGCTTCACCTGTGCGCCCTCATAGATATCGAAGAGCTTCACATCCTCCAGCAGCTTTCCGCAGCGCTGCACCAGGATATCCTCGATGGCACCGGCGGTTACCGCATGGGGCACCAGCATGGAGAAGTCTCTGCTCACGGCCGGGAACTTGGCCAGCGGAACGTACTTCGTCTTATCGCCCACCAGCGGATATACCGCCTTCATATCCACCACAGCCACATAGGCTCTCTCACCGATGGAATAGTTCTCGAGCACCTCCGGATGCACCTCACCCAGGAAGCCGATCTTCTCGCCGTTGTAGCTGATGTCGGCTCTCCGACCGGGATGGAGATAGCTCTTCTCGCAGGAAGCCGCGTCATACTTGAAGCGGCCGTCGAGGCCCAGACGGTTGAGGATCACCTCTACGTCTCCCTTCAGGGTGAAGAAATCGCCCTCGCCGATGAAGCCCAGGGTCAGCTGCATTCTCTCATCCGGCAGCTCGGTCAGCGGCAGCTGCTTCGGCAGGTAAATGTTGGCCATCTCGTAGAGCTTAGCCACCTTGTTTCTCCGGTTGTAGTTCGTGGAAAGAGAAGTCAGCATGCCGTTCAGGGATGTGGTACGCATCACGGAGAAGTCCTCTCCCAGCGGATTCATGATGCGGATCTGCTGTCTCTCCACAGCGTCTGCCGGCAGCAGAAGCTTGTCATAGACCTTCGGGGACTCGAAGGAATACATATAGGCCTGTGAATAGCCCAGTGCCTCTGCCGTATGCCGTACCTTCTCGTTGATGGCGAGGTCCGGTGCCAGACCGCCGGCAGCATCACCGCTGGGCAGTGTGGTGGGCACATTGGCATAGCCGAAGAAACGGGCAACCTCCTCTGCCACATCACACATTCTGTGGATGTCCTGACGGAAGGTGGGTGCGGTAACGGTCAGTGTATCGCCGTCGATCTCTGTGGCCAGCTCGATTCTCTCCAGGATCGCCTTCATTTCCTCGGCAGTCAGGGAGAAGCCGATGAGATCGTTGATCTCCTGCACGGTGCAGGTCACCACAGAGGGTTCCCGCTTCACCGGGTAAATGTCAATGATGCCGCCCACCACTTCGCCGGCGTTCAGCTCCTCTACCAGCTCGCAGGCACGGTTGATGGCCCGCTCAGCGAGGTTCGGATCCAGGCCCTTCTCGAAGTAAGCAGAGGCGTCGGTTCTGTCGCCGATCTTTCTTGCGGAGAGGCGGATGTTGGTGCCGTCAAAGGTAGCCGCCTCGAAAACCATGGTCTTCACATCGTCGGTGATCTTCGAGTTCTGGCCGCCCATGATGCCGGCCACGCCGATGGCACCCTCTGCGTCGCAGATGGTGAGCACGGTATGATCCAGCTTCCGCTCCTGCTGGTCCAGGGTCTCGAAGCTATCGCCATCCTGCGCCCGCTTCACGATGATCTTGTGGCCGCGGATCAGATCGTAGTCATAGGCATGCATAGGCTGGCCGTACTCAAGCATCACATAGTTGGTGATGTCCACCAGGTTGTTGATGGGACGAATGCCGGCGGAGGCCAGACGTACCTGCATCCACTTCGGTGAGGGCGCCAGCTTGATGTTCTTCACCACTCTCGCGGTATAGCGGGGGCACAAATCGGTATCCACCACCTCGACAGAAAGGTAGTCATTGACGTTCTCGTCGTTGCCGGAAGCCTTCTCCTTCGGGGGAATGAATGCCTTCTTAAAGGTGGCAGCTGCCTCCCGGGCAAGACCGATGACACTGTAGCAGTCCACACGGTTGGATGTGATCTCATACTCATGGATGGCGTCGTTGAGCCCCAGAAGTGTGGGAGCATCCTCTCCCACCGGCGTTCCCTCCGGGAAGATATAGAGACCGGACTCCGGTGCCTCCGGGTAAAACTCACGGCTGCTGCCCAGCTCCTCGATGGAGCACATCATGCCGTAGGACTCGATGCCGCGAAGCTTGCCGGCCTTGATGGGTACGCCGTCCTCGGGCAGGGGACCGCCGTCATGGCCGCCGGCTACCTTGCCGCCGTCCAGAACCACGGGAACCACATCGTCAACCTTCATGTTGTTAGCGCCGGTGACGATCTGCAGAGGTGACTCTGCGCCGATGTCCACCTGACAGATCACGAGCTTGGTGGCATCCGGATGCGGCTCGATGGAAAGGAGCTTACCGGTAACGATCTTCTCCAGATTTTTATTCAGAATGGTGCAGGTCTCCACCTTGTTGCCGGCCAGAGTCATGGCATCGGTGAATTCCTTCGGTGTACAGTCAAGATCAGGAACATAGGCCTTGATCCAGTTTAATGATGTATTCATGATTCTCTCCTAGTGCGTATACTGTATTCAGAACTGGTTCAGGAAGCGGGTGTCGTTCTCATAGAGAAGGCGCATGTCGTCAATCTCATACTTGAGAAGCGCAATTCTCTCAAGACCTACGCCGAAGGCGAAGCCGCTGTACTCCTTCGGTTCAATGCCGCACATCTCCAGCACGTGAGGATGCACCATACCGCAGCCCAGGATCTCGATCCAGCCCTCGCCCTTACAGAAACGACAGCCCTTTCCGCCGCACTTGAAGCAGGAAACATCCACCTCGGCAGAAGGTTCCGTGAAGGGGAAATGATGGGGACGCAGCTTCGTCTTGGTATCCGGCCCGAACAGCTCCTTCGCAAAGGTATCCAGTGTGCCCTTAAGATCGGCAAAGGTCACATGCTTGTCCACCACAAGACCCTCGATCTGATGGAAGGAAGGAGAATGGGTGGCATCCACAGCGTCGGAACGGAACACACGGCCCGGGCAGATCATGCGGATGGGCAGCTTGCCCTGCTCCATCACGCGGGCCTGTACGGAAGAGGTCTGGGTACGAAGGAGGATGTTCTCATTGATATAGAAGGTATCCTGCTCGTCTCTTGCCGGATGTCCCTTCGGGATGTTCAGCTTTTCGAAGTTGTACTCGTCAAACTCCACCTCGGGGCCTTCCACAACCTCGTAGCCCATGCCCACGAAGATACGCTCCACTTCCTCCAGTGCGCGGGTATTGGGATGCATATGTCCGTACTGCATCTTCTTCGGCGGCAGCGTCACATCAATGGTCTCGGCCTGGATCTTCGCCTCTCTGGCAGCCTTCTGCACCTGCTTCATGGCTGTCTCCAGTTCGCTCTCCACCTTCTGGCGCACCTCGTTCACAAGCTGTCCGAACTTCGGCTTCTCCTCAGCCGGCAGGTCCTTCATGGACTTCAGAAGCTGTGTGATCTCACCCTTCTTGCCAAGGAACTTCACCTTGATCTCGTTCAGTGCCGCCGCATCCTCGGCTGCCTGAATGCTTTCCTCTGCGAGCTTCTTCAGCTCCTCCAATTTCTGGTTTTCCATCTTCTGTCTCCTTTATTTTTCTTGGAAAAAGCCGCAACTGTTTAGCACCGTATCGCCACAGTGCTAAACAATTACAAAAATCCCTGCCCATACCCAAAAGGTATGAACAGGGACGAATTTTTCCGCGGTACCACCCATGTTCCCGGATATGCGACAATCGTCGATTTCCGGACACTCTCAGACTTAACGCGTCTCCACGTTCCGAACTACTGACAGCTCTCCTGCGTTCCCCCGGACGACTCCGGTGTGAATGTTCAAGCCGGAACGAAGCAGGCTGCTCTCAGCGTCTCACAGCCACTCTCTTGGTTCGTTGTACCGTCTCTACTTTGCACCATCCAAGTCTTTAAACCTCTGTTAGTCTAAAGCGCCTGCCCTGAAAAGTCAAGTGCTTATGCCTGTGCCGTCACCGCTTTCCCCGGCGCCGGCAGCATTTCCCGCATCCTGATTTTCAGGGAAATGTATGCTGATGCTGGTGCCCCGGCCCAGGTCCGAGCGAATGGAAATCTCCGCATGGTGCTTCTCTGCCACGTGCTTCACAATGGAAAGGCCCAGTCCGGTGCCGCCGATGGCTCGGGAGTGGGACTTGTCCACACGGTAGAAACGCTCAAAGACACGGTGGAGGGACGCCTCCGGTATGCCGATGCCGTCATCCTGGACGGTGACAGCATTGTCCTCTAGGATCACATAGACGTGCCCGCCGGGCTGGTTGTACTTGATGGCGTTGTCGGTGAGGTTGTACAAAAGCTCCTCCAGCATGGTCCGGTTGCCGTAAACCTTGAGTGTGTCCCCGGACAAAGACAGCTCGATCTCATACTTTGCCGCCTTATCGGAAAGCCGCTCCAGCACCTCCGACGCCAGAGAATGCAGCTCCACATTCTCCCGCAGCTTTGTGTCCTCCGTTCCCGCCTCGATCCGGGACAGATGCATGATGTCATCGATGAGGCTGAGCAGACGCTTCGCCTCATTGTAAATGGTGGTGGAAAACTCCCGGACATGGGCCGCGTCATTCACATAGCCGTCCTTCATCAGCTCCGCAAAGCCGGAAATGGAGGTCAGGGGCGTTTTCAGCTCATGGCTCACATTGGCGGAAAATTCCGACCGGACCCTCTCTGATTCACCGATGGCATCGAGGAAGGGCCACAGCTCATCATATACCATCGGATGCTTATCCTTATCCACGCTGATTGTACCTGTATCCTTAATCTCCGCCGCAATGACCTGCAGCGGCTGCACAATCTGCCGGGTGAGCTGCTCCGAAAGCAGCGTCTGCAGCAGAAAAACCGCAACTATGATAATGAAGAGCAGCGGCAGGGTCCGGAAAAAAAGCCCCACGATATTGCTGGTTTCCCGGGCCAGACGCACCACATAGACCCCGTCTTCCGTCAGCACCGCCGCATAATGCGTATTTCTCCCGATGGTGCGGGAGGTACGGGTGGCCTGCCCCCTTCCGTTCTTTTCCGCGGCAACGACCTCCACGCGATCCTGGTGAGACTCCATCTCCGCGGCACTCTTGTCGGTATCAAATAAAACGGTGCCGTCCGACGCCCGCACCAGGGTGCAGCGCACGCCCTGCCCGCCGTCCTCTGCGGCCTGTTTTCGGTAGCTCAGCAAAAAGCTCGAGATCTGCTGCTGTTCATTGGCACTGACGCCGGTGATGATCTCGTCCACACCGATGGTCAAAGCCTCTGCCTGCATCATCAGGCTCTCGTCCTCCCGCCGGTCAAAGAAATCGAAGTACACAAAAAGGCTGGCCAGGGTGGAGATCACCAGCGTGACCAGCGCTGTCAGACATAGACTTCTGTAAATTTTCTGCTTCATGACATTCCCTTACTTGCCCGGCTCGGCCAGACGATAGCCCAGGCCCCGCACCGTCAGAATAAAGCGGCCGGCACCTCCCAGCTTCTGCCTGAGAGACTTGATGTGCATATCCACGGTACGGCTCTCACCGGTATACTCGTAATTCCACACCTTCTCCAGCATCTGTTCTCTGCTCAGCACAAGTCCCTGATTGTGGAGCATATAGGACAGAAGCTCAAATTCCTTCAGGGTAAGCTCAGGCTTCTCCGTGATGCCGTCCTCCTCCACCTCCACCAGGTGACGATTCTCATCCAGCCGGATGGACTGAAACTGCAGAATCGGCTTCAGCGGCTCCACTGCCGCATTCCTGGCATAGGGACTGCTCTCCTCCGCCTTCAAGGTCTGGCTCGAGCGCCGCAGAAGCGCCTTCACCCGGCTCAGAAGCTCCATGACGCCAAAGGGCTTCGTGACATAATCATCCGCACCCAGATCCAGTGCCCGCACCTTGTCGATCTCACTGGACTTTGCCGTCAGCATCATCACCGGCAGATTTCGGTATTTCGGACTCTTGCGAAGCCGCTTCAGTACCTCAATGCCGTCCATGCCGGGCATCATTATGTCCAGAAGCACAAGGGCAGGAACGAAGTCGCCTGCATCCCGGAGAAAGGCTTCGCCGTTCAGGTAACCTTTCGCTTCATACCCATTTGCGCCCAGGGCGTAGGTAATCAGCTTCTGAATGTTTTCATCATCCTCAACGACTGCGATTCTAATCATCTTCATCTCTTTCGCTTTTGTAGTTCAAGTCAATGCTGTCCTGTGATAGAGAATACCACCCACTCCGCAATATTGGTAGCATGATCGCCGATTCTTTCGAAATACTTGGCAATCATCAGGAAGTCGAGAAGTGACTCGCCGTGGTCCGGATATTTCGCAATGAGCTCCACGATCTCGTGCTTCACCCGGCTGAAAAGCGCGTCCACAACATCATCACTGTCCATCACCTTATGCGCAAGCTCCAGATCCCGCTTGATGAAGGAATCCACGGCCTCGGTCACCATGGACATGGTGGCTGTTGCCATTTCCTGGATATGGGTGGTGGACTGCATTCTGCCCTCGTCCCCCTTTTGGAGGAAGGCGGCAATGTCGGCGATGTCCGAGCACTGATCGCCGATCCGCTCCATATCGGAAATCATCTTCAGGGCCGCCGAAATATAACGGAGATCCCGCGCCACGGGCTGCTGCTCCAGCAGCAGACGGAGGCAGAGGTTCTCGATCTCGCTCTCCAGCTTATCGATTTCACTGTCGGTCTCATACACGGAGCTCAGCACCCGCTCCAGGGCACCCGCACTGACGGAGCCGGGCGCATTCTCTGCTGCGCTGTCCGGATTCTCCGCCTCTGCCCCGGCATTTCCGCCGTCAGCATTGGACTGCTTCTGAATCTTCGCCAGTGCCATGGCCACCAGGCCGATGCAATTCTCACAGCAAGAGCCCATCTCAATCAAATTCTTGTTCAGGTCTGTCAGCTGTCTGTCAAAACGATTTCTCATGATCCGTTTCCTCCATTAACCAAATCTTCCGGTGATGTAATCCTCAGTCCGCTTGTCCTTCGGCATGGAGAAAATTTCCTCCGTTTTGCCGGTCTCCACCAGATCTCCCAGCAGGAAGAAGGCGGTTTTGTCGGAAATACGGGTGGCCTGCTGCATATTGTGGGTAACGATAACGATGGTGTAATCCTTCTTCAGCTCCAGGGTCAGATCCTCGATCTTTGATGTGGAAATCGGATCCAGGGCGGAGGTGGGCTCATCCATCAGCAGCACGTCCGGCTTCACCGCCAGGGCCCGGGCAATGCAGAGTCTCTGCTGCTGTCCGCCGGAAAGTCCCAGTGCCGACTTGTTGAGTCGATCCTTCAGCTCATTCCAGATGGCCGCCTGCTGCAGGGAGGTCTCCACGATCTCGTCCAGCTGCTTCTTGTTGTGAATGCCGTGGGTCCGGGGGCCGTAGGCGATATTGTCATAGACCGACATAGGGAAGGGGTTCGGCTTCTGGAACACCATGCCCACCTTCTTCCGGAGCAGGTTCACATCCTGGGTCTTGTCGTAGATATCCTGCCCGTCCAACAGGATCTTTCCCTCGATGCGGCAACCCTCCACCAGATCATTCATGCGGTTCAGGGACTTCAGCAAAGTACTTTTTCCGCAGCCGGAGGGACCGATGAAGGCGGTGATCTCATTGGGCTCAATATTCAGGTTGATGCCGTGCAGGGCATGAAACTTTCCGTAATAGAGATGCATATCTGCAATGTTGAACTTATCCATCTTTTTCTCTTTCTCCTCTTCCTTATGCCTTCGCGAGACGCTTTGCGACGAAAGCCGACAGGGCATTGATGCCGCAGACCACCACCAGCAGCACCACCGCGGTGGCATAGGACTGGTTGGTATACAGGCCCTCATTGGTCAGTACATACATATGAATGGCCATGGTGCGTCCGGAGCCCATGATCGAATTGGGGATGCCGGCCACAGTACCTGATGTATAAATCAGTGCGGCCGTCTCACCCACGATACGTCCGATGGCCAGGATAATGCCGGCCAGAATACCGGGGATGGCCGCCGGAAGCACAATGGAAAAGATGGTCCGCAGCTTTCCGGCACCCAGTCCGAAGGAGCCCTCCCGGAAGAGGTCCGGCACTGCCTTCAGAGACTCCTCGGTCTGCCGCATGATCAGGGGAAGGATCATGATGGCGAGGGTCATGGCACCGCCCAGCAGGGAATAGCCGAAATGCAGCTGTGTCACAAAGAACAGATAGCCGAACAGACCATAGATAATGGAAGGTATGCCGGACAGGGTCTCGGTGGTGAGGCGGATGATTTCCACCAGCTTAGAGCCCTTCTTCGCGTACTCCACCAGGTAAACCGCGGAGCCGATGCCCATGGGCACCGCCAGCAGCAGCGACATCGCCGTCATTACAATCGTATTGATCAGCGCCGGCATCAGGGATACGTTCTCGGTGGTGTATTCCCAGGCGAAAAGACTCGGTTTCAGGTAAGGCACACCCTTGATCAGGATGTAAACAATCAGGAAGATCAATGTGCCCAGGGTCAACAGCGCCGCCAGCTTCGTCAGAATATTTAAAACAATGCTTTCCAGCTTTTGATTCATAATCGCTCCTCTCTTTCGTCCGGTGCTTAGTACTTGGATTCACTCCGATGCTTCAGCACCGTAAAGAGAATGTTGATGATCAGCAGGAAAATGAAGAGCACCACGCCGGTGGCGATCAGCGCCTCTCTGTGGAGATCCGTGGCATAGCCCATCTCCAGTACAATGTTGGCGGTCATGGTGCGGATGCCCTTGAAGAGACTCTTGGGCATGCTGGCCTGGTTGCCGGCCACCATGATCACGGCCATGGTCTCACCGATGGCACGGCCCACACCCAGGACAATGCCGGCGAAGATACCGGACCGGGCCGCCGGCACCATAACATGGTAAACCGAACGCTCGTGGGTGGCCCCCAGCGCCAGGCTGCCCTCATAGTAGCTTTCCGGCACCGCATCGATGGCTGCCTTGGCACAGCTGATGATGGTCGGTAGTATCATGATGCCCAGAAGAATGGACGCCGTCAGAATGGACTTTCCCTTGCCGCCGATGGGCTGTGTCAGAAAGGCGATGGCCGGTACGATCACCACAAGGCCGAAGAAGCCGTATACGACGGAAGGAATACCCGCCAGCAGCTCCACTGCCGGGTACAGAAGCTTGTACAGCTTCTTCGGGCAGAAACGGGAGAAATAAACAGCTGTCAGAATGCCGATGGGCACACCGATGACAATGGCGCCGATGGTCACATAGACAGAGCCCACGATCATGGGCAGGATGCCGTAAAGGTTGTTGCCCGGCTTCCACTTTGTTCCCAGAAGGAAGTTGCCGACGCCGATTTTAAAAATGGCAGGCAGACCGTTGGCAAACAGGAACCAGCAGATCAGCACCACCAGGAAGATGCTCATGCAGGCCAGCAGCATAAAGACATATTTCGCGATTCGTTCTTTCATATTCTCCTCTTTCCTGTACCCGAAGAACTGTTTTCAGGTCAGCTTACTGAATCTCGCTCCAGTCTGTGGTCTCGCCGGTGTAGATGGCCTTTACCTGATCAGAGCTCAGACCAGAAATGCCGTTGTCCAGATTGACCACTACCGCAATACCGTCCATCGCGATCACCTGTCCCTTAACGCCCTGGGAAAGCTCGGAATCCTTCAGGTCACGGCTGGCCATGCCGATATCACAGATGCCCTCTACCGCAGAGGTAACGCCCGTGGTGGAATCGGACTGCTGCACCTCGATGGTCACGCCGGAGTTCAGCGCCTCATACGCCTCTGCCAGCTTCTCCATCACCGGTGTTACAGAGCTGGAGCCTGCCACAGTCACCTTGCCGCTGACGCCGGCTGCATTGTAGGCACCGTTGTTGCCCTGGGAAATGTAGCCGTTGTCCTCCACGACCTTCTGGCCTTCCTCAGAGAAGATATAGTCAATGAAATCCTGTGCGGTCTCGCTGACCTCGTCCTTGGTCACAATGTTGAAGGGACGTGCCACCTTGTAGCTGCCCGCCTTGATCTCATCCACGGTAGCTGCTGCGCCGTCGATGTCCAGTGCCTTGACGCTGTCGTTGAGAGAGCCGAGGGATACATAGCCAATGGCCTGCTTGTCACCGGCCACAGAAGTCAGCATAACCTCCGTGGAGTTGGTGATCTCTGCATCCTCTGTGGTATTGTCTACCTTATTGCCGTCGGCGTCCTTCTCCTCAATACCGAAGAGTTCAATGAAGGCACCTCTGGTACCGGAGCCGTCCTCACGGGAAATGACGTCAATGTCTCCCTCCATAGCCTCACCGGCAACTGCTCCGGTATCCGCCGCCTTCGCCTCGGTGCTGTCTGCCTGTGCCGCGCTTGTACCTGCTGCCTCTGTAGAAGCTGTGCTGCTGCCGCAGCCGGAAAGTGCTGCCATAGAAAGTGCTGCCGCCATAACAAATGCCATTGACTTTTTCATAATGTTCTCCATTCTGCCGCCTCTGCGGCTTATCCTCGCATTTTTCGTAAGCTCTTGCTTACGGTGAAGACTATACGGAGTGTCTGTAAAGTCTGTGGGGAGCTTTCTGTAAATTTTCGGTAAAGTCCCCGGCGGATTTCCGCCTTGACAGTCCCGCGGACTTTACGCTATCATAAACGGGCATTTTTAAAGCACGGGGTGTGGCTCAGCTTGGCTAGAGCGCCTGGTTTGGGACCAGGAGGCCGCTGGTTCGAATCCAGTCACCCCGAGAT
>CAVATZ010000018.1:0-35792 GCA_963591655.1 Clostridiales bacterium | reverse complement strand
CAAACTTTACAAACTCCGCCAAGACATTTTACAGAAAAAAGCTTATACTAGTACCTATAGTACGTCCCGGCATAGCCGGGGAAAAGAAACAGGGACCGGAGGTCCCGGGAAGCTGTGAATGGATATGAAGGATACAAAAGTAAAAAAAGCAGATTATTTCAAGAATCGTGAGCTGTCCTGGCTGCAGTTCAATATGCGTGTACTGGCGGAGGCGGGGAATCCCAGAGTTCCCCTGGCAGAGCGCCTGACCTTCGCCTCCATTTACCAGACGAATCTCGATGAGTTCTTCATGGTCCGGGTGGGCACCCTGATGGTGCAGATCGAATCCGGCGAGAAGGTCCGGGAGAACAAGACCAATATGACCAGCGCCGAGCAGGTGGCAGCCATTGTGAAGCAGGTGAAGCTGCAGGAGAAGCGGAAGGCAGCCGTTTACGAGCAGCTGATGGGCGAGCTGGAGCCCGAAGGCATTCGCGTCATCAACTTCCAGAAGCTCTCCGAGCTGGAGCAGGTGCAGCTGGAAACCTACTTCGATACCGCCATTCGTCCCTACCTGTCCCCGATGATCGTCGGCAAGCAGCAGCCCTTCCCCTTCCTGCATAACCGCGCCCTCTATGCGGTGGTGCTGCTGACGGGAAAGAACAAGAAGAAAAAGATCGGTATCGTGCCCTGCTTCAATACGGTATTCAAGCGTCTGATCGAGATTCCGGACCGGAAGGGCTGCTTCATGCTCTCCGAGGAGCTGATTCTGCATTTTGTATCCAAGCTCTATCCGGGCTACCAGATCCGGGAGAAGTCCGTGATCCGGGTGACCAGAAATGCGGATATCGATGCCAATGATGTCTACGATGAGGATCTGGACTTCCGCGGCATCATGGAGGAGCTGCTCAAAAAGCGGAGCAAGCTGAATCCGGTGCGTCTGGAGCTGTCCCGCGACATCAACGAGGAGGAGCAGAAGGAGCTGGCCAAGTACCTGAACATTCCGAAGGAGCACATTATCCGGAGCGGAACGCCCCTGGATCTTTCCTTCGTCTTCCAGCTGCAGAGCTTCCTCAGAGAAAAGACGGAGCTTTTCTATCAGAAGCGGAGTCCCCGCATGTCACCGGCTCTGGTGAAGGGAGAGTCTATCCTGGATCAGATCGAGCGGAAGGACGTGCTGCTGTCCTATCCCTTCGAGAGCATGAAGAGCTTCATCAGCATGCTCCGGGATGCGGCCGAGGACGAGACCGTGCAGTCCATCAAGATCACCCTCTATCGTGTGGCAGGTCATTCCCAGATCGTGGATGCCCTCTGTGATGCCGCAGAAAACGGCAAAGAGGTGGTGGTGCTGGTGGAGCTCCGGGCCCGCTTCGATGAGGCCAACAACATTGAAATGTCGCATCGGCTGGAGGACGCAGGCTGTCAGATCATCTACGGTCTCGGCAGCTACAAGGTACACTCGAAGCTCTGCCTCATCACGCGGAAGAAGGAAAGCGGCGTCGCCTACATTACCCAGGTGGGCACCGGCAACTACAACGAGAAGACTGCGAACCTCTATACGGACCTTTGTCTCATGACGGCGAACCAGGAAATCGGGCGCGATGCGGCTGAGGTGTTCCGCTGCCTGATGATGGGCGACACCGTCGAGAACAATGGCGTGAAGCACCTGCTGGTGGCGCCCAACTGTCTGCAGAATCGTGTGCTGGAAATGATGGATGAGCAGATTGCGCTGGCGGAGGCCGGAAAGCCCGCCTATATCGGCGTGAAGATCAATTCCCTGACGGACAAGACCATCATCCAGAAGCTGGTGGCGGCTTCCCAGGCCGGCGTCCGCATCGAAATGGTGATCCGCGGCATTTGCTGCCTGATTCCGGGCATTCCGGGCGAAACCGATCGGATCCGCGTGGTCAGCATTGTGGGTCGGTATCTGGAGCATTCCCGGATCTACCGCTTCGGTATTGGGGATGAAGAGAAAATGTATATCGCCTCGGCGGATTTCATGACGCGAAATACCCTGCGTCGGGTAGAGGTGGCAGCACCGATCTATGATCCGGATGCCCGGGCACGGATCCGGCATATCTTCGATACGCTGATGCTGGATGATGAGAAGGGCAAGGAGCTCCTGATGGACGGTGAATACCATGACCGGGATCTCCACGGCGAAAACGGTCGGGTCAATGCCCAGGAGCAGTTCTATCAGGAGGCTTATGCAGCTATGGGCTGAGCGATTGCTTGGCTATCGGGCGCCCATAGCTGCCAGTTTGGGGGAGTCAATGCTTTAACGCCTTCTGATCCGATGCAGCTGCGGGCGGAGCACGATTTCATGGACCACCAGACCCGGCCGGGCAGTGAGGGCATAGCGCACGGCCTCCGCCACCTCCGCCGGGTCTAAGCGGCTTTCCGCTTCCTCGCCCACGGTGAAGTCTGCATGCCGGTAGAGGGCGGTGTCCGTCATGTCCGGCAGGATGGAGATGACCCGCAGCCCATACTTCCGGGCCTCGTCGAAGAGGCTCCGGGAAAAAGAAGAAAGTCCCGCCTTGGCGGCGCCGTAGCAGGCACCGTGGGGATTGGAGGACAATGCCGTCACGGAGCTGATGTTGACCACAGCCCCGTGATTTTTTTTGAGCGTGCGGAGCAGCGCCTGGGTCAGAATCAGGGGAAGCTCCAGATTGGTGCGGAGCATTTCCTGGATTTTCCGGGGATTCAGCTCCTCGTGCAGGCCGTAGTAGGCAACGCCGGCATTGTTCACGAGAACCATGAGCTTTCCCCGCTTTTCGATGCCCCGGATTTCCTGCAGCACCCGATTGGTGTCCAGCAGATCGCAGACGACGGGATGAAAGGCCCCGCGGGCCTTGGCGTTTCCGGGTGCGGCTGATGTGGCTGCTTCGGCATGTTCGATTTCCGCAGCAGCCCTGTTTTCGTCTGTGCTTTCATTCTCCGCGGGGAAATGTCTGCCGAAGCCGTAGACCTCATAGCCCAGGTTCAAGAGCATCTCCGCGATGGCAGCGCCGATGCCGGAGGAGGCACCGGTGACGATGGCGATTTCTTTATCCATATCCATTGATTTTTCCTTTGCGTGTATACTGTGTACTTGCCGATCGGCAATGTATGAGACAGATCGCGTGCGTTTACAGCGTAAACACCTTTTCCGCCGGGATTTCCGGCAGCCCGTCCCGCAGAAACTGCTCCATTTCCTTCGCCAGTGCCGCCGGATACTGATAGACCTGGCCGTGATTCTCGTAGGGATACTGGACCACGGCGGAGTCCGGCATGGCCCGCCGCATGGCCTTGAGATAGACCTCGGAGAGCCGGAAGGAGCCGATGCTGATGTCCCGGATTTCTGAAAGGGGAAGCTGGTCATGCAGCGCCGCCAGCATTTCCCCGTAGGCCCCGCGCCAGTCCGGGACGGCCAGCATGGGATCGAAGCAGAGCCGCAGCGTGAAGCCCAGCGCGAGTCCCCGGGCGATGCTCCGAAGCCGGGCGTCGAGACTGCCGGTGTCATGCTCATAGAGGGATACCACCGCCTCCGGCGAGAGGGTGAAGGCAAAGATCAGCCGTTCCGACCGATAGGGCAGCAGTGCGTCCCAGAAGGCCGCAGAGCCCGTTTTCGTGCGGATTTCGACGGTGAGGTCCGGCTCTCCGGCAACAAATGCGGCCCAGCGCTGCACCATGCCTGTGATGCCCTCCAGGGCCAGCAGGTCCGTGTCGTAGGAAATGCAGAGATAGACCGGATGCTGCCGCAGCAATTCCCGCAGCTCTGCAAAAATATCCTCCAGATTCAGAAACAGCACCAGATTTCCCGAGGGATACATGCCCTTCAGATAACAGTATTCGCAGTCGTAAAGGCAGTTCATGACGCAGGACGCGTAGTAAAAGTGCTGATTCCCGAAGCTCTGGCACACCGGCGCCCCGGGATAGATGAGTTTCCCGTGCTTCTCCGCGAGGATCAGCTTCTGGCTCTTGTGCTGCAGGTTCACGTTCTGCTGCCGCCGGTTGAACACATCCTTATAGTGCCGGATGGGAATCAGCTGTGCCTTAGGGAAATGTCTTCGGATCTGCTCTGTGTCCTCGCGCCCGATGAGGGCCTCCTCTACGTAAATATGGGAGAAGCGGGGCAACAGCGCCGTTTCCGCCTCAGGACAGGAATTGCTTTCGGAATGCATCCAGTACCTCCTTTCCCTGCCTTCGGTTCCGGCAGGGCAGTGTGCCGCTTTCATACAGGGCAGTCGCCGCAGACTGCCAGGGCTGTTCGGCCAGGCTGAGATAGCGCAGCAGCTGCCGAAGCTGGGCCGTCATCACCACGGAGCAGCAGAGATCCTGGCAGAGCCTTTCGAACAGGGCCTCGTCCTTCGCGGTGAACAGGGCCGGCCTTTCCTTTTCCTGCCGGATGCGGCATTGCATGGCTTCGATTTCCGGCAAAAGATGCGGCAGCGCCTGCTCCACCGCCAGGGAAATGTCTTCGGGCTTCACGGCACGGCCCTCGCCCGGGTCACTGACGAGCCGCAGGAAATGCATCTGGTGGGGCCCGAGGAAATGATTGCCGGCCTGGTAAACAGCGGCTGCTTCCATATCGTAGAGCCTGCAGTGCTCCTTCTGCATGGTTTCAAGAACTTCAGTTTGCCATGCATCGCTCTCCGATGCCAGATTCAGGATCCGGGCAAAGCTGAGGCACCCGGCTTCCGGAAACTGAGAGGGATAGAGCAGGTCCGGATAGAAGCTGCGGAGACTGGCATAGTCCAGAAGCCTCACCAGCCGGTAAATGCCTTGGGCACCGGCTGCGTCTCCGAGCAGGGGGGCGGCGCAGCTTCCGAAGCTCAGCAGCAGATCCGCATCGGCGGGCGGCTGCAGGGACAGCACGGCGGCCGCGGCAGCAGAGGCGGCGGCAGGTCCGGGACCGCTCAGGGTCAGGAGGATATCCTGCGCTTCATTGGTAAATTGCTGAAAGGGGAGAGGCCGGGCCTCCGGCGTCCTCCGGTCGGGTTGAAGCTTCTTCAGGGCGAGGGCCCGGATCAGGGGCTGTACTTCGCAGTACAGAGCAGAAAACAGATACAGCATGCATTCTCCTAAAATGTGATAGATATAGCGCTTGATGCGCTGCACAACATCAGATATGGGGTTGACCTGGAAAGATAACCCTGACCAGTATAGCATAATCCGAAGACATTGCCCAGATATGCCGCGGCGTCAATAGACAAATGGGCGGAAAATACAGAGGGATTTTGTGGGACTTGAACAAAACAGAGCTGAGACTGCATTTCCCTCTTTCTTTTTCTGTAGGAAAGGCGTATATTAGTGTCCGGCGCAATATCTGGTGCACGAAAAAAAATACACACCAGATTTAGCGATGAAAACCGTCATAAATACGCCAAATTGCTATATATATGGGGAAGCGGAGGGCTTGTACATGGAAAATGATATTCAGGTAAAGATCAACGTCATCAAGAGAAACGGTCAGGAGGTGAAGTTCGACCTCTCAAAGATCGCCAATGCGATCCGGAAGGCCAACAAGGAGGTGGAGCCCATCTACCGGATGAACGAGTATCAGATCCTGGGTGTTGCGGATACGGTGGCCAAGAAGGTGGCAAGCTCTACCCACGCGGTGAATGTAGAGGACATTCAGGATATGGTGGAGACCGGCATCATGGAGATGCGGGGCTACGAGGTGGCACAGAAGTATGTGCGTTATCGCTTCAAGCGGGAGATCGCCAGAAAGGCGAATACCACCGACGAGGATATCCTGTCTCTGATCAACCAGGCCAATGAGGAGCTGAAGCAGGAGAATTCCAACAAGAATCCGGTGATCAATTCCACCCAGCGTGACTACATGGCCGGCGAGGTATCCCGGGATCTCACCAGGCGTCTGCTGCTGCCGGAGGACATCGTGAAGGCCCACGAGGAGGGCATCATCCATTTCCACGATTCCGACTATTTCGCCCAGAAGGAGCACAACTGTGACCTCATCAATCTGGAGGATATGCTGCAGAACGGCACTGTCATTTCCCAGACCATGATCGAGAAGCCCCACAGCTTCTTCACCGCCTGCAATGTCACCACCCAGATCGTGGCGCAGGTGGCCAGCAACCAGTACGGCGGACAGTCCTTCACCCTGGCGCATCTGGCCCCCTTCGTGGATGTGTCCCGGAAGAAGATCCGGAAGCAGGTCATCGAGGAGCGGACAGAGTGCGGTGAGTCCCTGGATGAGGCCATCATTGACAAGGTGGTGGAGCGCCGGCTTTCCGAGGAGATCAAGAGCGGTATCCAGACCATTCAGTATCAGCTCATTACCCTGATGACCTGTAACGGTCAGGCCCCCTTCGTGACCATGTTCATGTACCTCGACGAGGTGCCGGAGGGACAGACCAGAGATGACCTTGCGGCCATCATCCGGGAGGTGCTGCTGCAGAGAATGCAGGGCGTGAAGAATGAGAAGGGCGTATGGATCACACCGGCCTTCCCGAAGCTGATCTATGTGCTGGACGAGGACAATATCCGCGAGGGCTCCAAGTACTGGAGTCTCACGGAGCTGGCAGCGAAGTGCACCGCCAAGCGTATGGTGCCCGACTATATTTCCGCAAAGATCATGCGGGAGTACAAGGGCGGAGATGTGTATCCCTGTATGGGCTGCCGGTCCTTCCTGACCCAGGATACCGTGGGCATGGGCGAGAACGGAAAGCACAAGTACTACGGCCGCTTCAATCAGGGCGTGGTGACCATCAACCTGGTGGATGTGGCCTGCTCCTCCCAGGGCGATATGGACCGCTTCTGGGCGCTTCTGGAGGAGCGCCTGGAGCTCTGTCACCGGGCACTGCGGCTGCGGCATGAGCGCCTTCTGGGCACCGTCAGCGATGTAGCGCCGATCCTCTGGCAGTACGGTGCGCTGGCGCGGCTGAAGAAGGGCGAGGTCATCGACAAGCTTCTCTTCAACAACTATTCCACCATTTCGCTGGGCTATGCGGGTCTCTATGAGATGTGCATGCGGATGCTGGGGGTATCCCACACCACGGAGGAGGGCAAGGCCTTCGGTCTCGCGGTGATGCAGAAGCTGAATGATAAGTGTAATGAATGGAAGGCGGCAGAGAACATCAGCTATTCCGTATACGGCACGCCGCTGGAGTCCACCACCTACAAGTTCGCCAAGTGTCTGCAGAAGCGCTTCGGCATCATCAAGGGTGTGACGGACAAGAACTATATCACCAACAGCTATCATGTGCATGTGACGGAGCCGATCGATGCCTTCACGAAGCTGAAGTTCGAGTCGGAGTTCCAGCGGCTGTCACCGGGCGGCGCCATCAGCTATGTGGAGGTGCCCAACATGCAGCAGAACATTCCGGCGGTGCTTTCCGTGATGCAGTTCATCTATGAGAACATCATGTATGCGGAGCTGAATACGAAGTCGGATTACTGTGAGTGCTGCGGCTACGACGGAGAGATCAAGATTGTAGAGGATACCCAGGGCAAGCTGGTTTGGGAGTGTCCGAACTGCGGCAACCGGGATCAGTCGAAGATGTCCGTGGCCCGGCGTACCTGCGGCTACATCGGCACCCAGTACTGGAACCAGGGCCGGACACAGGAGATCAAAGATAGGGTGTTACACCTGTAATCCACTGGGCTAATAAAAAAGAAGGGCAGGACACAGGCAGGCGAAAGGACCGTCCTCGCAGGGACATCCACTAAAGACTCGTCTGTAAGTGGCTGTTTCCCTGCTGTGGAGGCCTTTCTGTTCTGCCGTGTCTCTCCCTTCTTCTGCTTATTTGGGTGGTTGCTCAGGATTTTGCAGTGATCGAGTACACCTCCGGATAAATTCCCGGCAGGCTGGCGGTCATCATCTCGGAGTGGGCGACCACATAGGTCTGGCCCTCCACGAGGCCTTCCTCCGGCAGCACGGTGCTGTCCGAGAGCTGCGCCACAAATTCGATACCGTTTTCGTCGGTGAAGAGAGCTTGGTCCTCGTCTACGAAGTCGGAATCGCCCTCATAGGTGCCGGTGGTCAGGAAGGCACCTTCGGCATCGGTTTCTGCCGCCGTTTCCTCGGCGTCATCGTTGTTTTCTCCGGCCGTGTCCTTCACGGCTTCCTGATCCTGCTCGGCGGCCTCTGTGGCCGTCTGGCTTTCTGCTGCGGCAGCCGTGCTGCCTTCCGCAGCGCTGCCGGCAGAGGCTGCGCTGCAGCCCGTCATGAGTGCCGACAGCATTATCCCCATCAGACAAAGTTTCGATAATTTTTTCATTGTGTTTCATCTCCTTTTTTTAGAACCCTTCCAGTAGTACAACCTTCCCCGTCTCCCGGCTCTTCGGGACATCGATGATCCGCTGGTTGGAGGAGCCCCGGAAACGGAGCGTGATGTCCTTAAGCGCCAGCTCGAAGCGGCCGTCCACCAGTACATTTATATAGGAAAGAAGTCCTTCTGTGTATGCAGTATGCTTGCGGCCCCCGGGAAGAAGATCCTCATAGAGGTAGCCGGTGTAGCACCAGATCGTTTTCCCGGGATACTGGGCATGGAAGCGCTGCAGCAGAGGGAGAAGTCCCGCCTGGTTCTCCGGCTCCATGGGCTCGCCGCCCAGAAGAGACAGCCCTTCAATATAGCTGGGCCGGCAGAGGGCGAGAATGTGATCCTCCACGTCCTTTGTATAGGCTTCTCCGTACTGAAAGCTCTGGGGGCCCTGGTTGAAGCAGCCGGGGCAGTTGTTCCGGCAGCCGGAAACGAAGAGACTGACCCGGACACCGGTGCCGTTCGCAATGTCACATTCCTTGATACTGGCGTAATTCATGGATTTCTTACCCCCTTTTGCTTATCTTAGGGCGCTTCTGTCGCCTGTCAGCCCATCATAGCGGAGACGGCGGCGGACGTCAAGTTATGAAAGATTTACAAAACCCTATCATTATCCTTTACATAGACCCCTTAGAATCGCGTTTGTGATGAAAGGGGTCTTTTCTATGGCAGATATCTCATTAAAGCATGTTTCTAAGGTGTATCCGGGCGGTTCTGCAGCGGTTTCCGATTTCAATCTGGACATTCAGGATCGGGAGCTGGTGATGATCGTCGGACCCTCCGGCTGTGGTAAGTCCACCACGCTGCGTATGCTGGCGGGGCTGGAAAGCGTCAGCGAGGGGCAGATTCTCATTGACGGCAAGGATGTGACGAAGCTGGAGCCGCAGAAACGGGATCTCAGCATGGTGTTTCAGAGCTACGCCCTGTATCCCCATATGAGTGTCTACGACAACATGGCCTTCGGCCTCCGGGTACGGGGATTTTCCAAGGCCGAAATTGACCGCCGCGTCCGGGATGCTGCCCGGATGCTGGAAATCGAGCAGCTTCTGGACCGCAAGCCTGCGGCACTCTCCGGCGGACAGAAGCAGCGTGTGGCCATCGGTGCCGCCATTGTGCGGAAGGCCAAGGCCTATCTCATGGATGAGCCCCTGTCCAACCTGGACGCCAAGCTGCGGGCCCAGATGCGGGTGGAAATCGCCAGGCTCCATGAAAATCTGGAGGCGGCCATTGTCTATGTGACCCACGATCAGGTGGAGGCGATGACATTGGCCACACGGATCGTGGTCATGAACCATGGCGTGGTGCAGCAGGCGGCCAGTCCTGCGGAAATCTACCGGAATCCCGTCAACCGTTTCGTCGCCGGCTTCATCGGCTCCCCCCAGATGAACTTCATCCCGGTGGATGTGATCAAGCTGAACGGCCAGGTTCAGCTGGTGGGTGACGGCCTGTGTCTTGCCCTTCCGCAGGAGGCGGCGGCAGTGATCGAGGAATGGGGCTATGTAGAGCGGCAGTTGATTCTCGGCGTGCGGCCGGAGGATTTCTTTACACCCCGGGAGGGGAAGACCAATGAGGTCTCCTTCGAGCTGGATGTGAAGGAAAACCTCGGCGCGGAGTATCTGTTCCATGGGCAGATCGGTCTCGATAAGTACCGGGGCGCTTCTGAGGACATCACAAAGGACATGATCTCCATCCGGGTCAAGGATGGAAGGGACTACCGGATCGGCGACCGGATCGCCTTCTCCATTCAGAAGGAACATATCCATCTTTTCGATCCAAAAACCGGGGTAAACATACTTTATGCGCAGCGATGCAGCGAAACCGTGCCGGGCAGTGCAAAGAAAGGATGAATCCATGAAAGGAATCAAGAAGACGGAGCCGTATCTCTATTTACTGCCCTCCGTCATTATCTTCAGCGTCTTCCTCTTTTTTCCCTTTGTGAAGACGATTTATCTCAGCTTCTTCAAAACCAACAAGCTGGGACAGGCCAAGCTCTTCGTGGGACTGGAGAACTACACCACACTTTTGACATCAAAGTCCTTCCTGAACAGCCTGACCGTCACCATCATTTTCGTGGTGATCGTGGTTTTCATCGGCATGCTCCTGGGCCTGGTGGGCGCGGTGCTCTGCAACAAGACCTTTCCGGGCATCCGCTTCTTCAGCACCGCCTACGCACTGCCCATGGCCATTGCCTCCAGCTCGGCGGCCATGATCTTCAAGATCATGCTCCATCCCGCCATCGGCATCGTGAATAAGCTGATGGGCACCCAGATCAATTTCTTCTCGGATCCCAGGTATGCGCTGATCTGTGTGGCGGTACTGACGGGCTGGCTCAACAGCGGCATTGATTTCCTGTATTTTTCTGCGGGGCTTGCCAACATTGACGAAACCATCTATGAGCGGGCCTCCGTGGACGGTGCCAGCGAGCGGCAGCAGTTCCTGCATCTGACACTGCCGGGACTGTCCCCAATCCTGTTCTACACCATCGTGGTGAACATCATCCAGGCCTTCCAGTCCTTCGGCCAGGTGAAGATCCTGACCCTGGGCGGACCCGGTGAGTCCACGAATCTCATTGTGTACTCCATTTACCGGGATGCCTTTTTTAACTATCGCTTCGGTTCTGCTGCGGCGGAGTCCGTGGTGCTGTTCCTCATCATCATGGCGCTGACCCTGGTGATGTTCCGGGTGGAAAAGAAGGGAGGCAAGGGCTGATGCTCGTCTCAAAACGGAAACAAAGAATATTGCTGCTCATCAATGTGATTTTTGCACTGCTGATCCTGCTGCCGCTGCTCTATGCGGTGAGCATCTCCTTCATGCCATCCGGCGAGCTGTTTTCCATGGAAATGAATCTGCTCCCGAAGCATCCGACGCTGCAGAACTTCGTGGATGCCCTCCACAAGGTGCCCTTGCTTCGTTTCGTGCTGAATTCCTTCATTGTGGCGGGCTTCATTACCTTCGGACAGATCATTTCCTGCTCCCTGGCGGCATTTGCCTTCTCCTTCCTGGAGTTCAAGGGCAAGGGCGTGCTCTTCATGCTGCTGATGGCCACCATGATGGTGCCCGGCGAGGCAACGATCATCTCGAACTATCTGACGGTGAGCTCCCTGGGCTGGCTCAACACCTACTATGTGCTGATCATCCCGTACCTCACCTCGGCCATGGGCATCTTCCTCTTCCGGCAGTTCTACCAGAGCTTCCCCATGTCCCTCTATGAGTCGGCGAAAATCGACGGCTGCCCCAACATTGTCTTCATCTTCAAGATTCTGATCCCTCTGACGAAGTCGGGCATCGGTGCCATGGCGGTTTATACCTTCATCAACGCCTGGAACATGTACATGTGGCCGCTGCTGGTGACGGGCTCCGAGAGCATGCGGACTGTGCAGATCGGTATCTCCATGCTGAGCTCCGTGGACGCCCAGTCCATGACACTGATGATCGCCGGCGTGGTGCTCATCATCCTGCCCTCCATCTCCATCTTCATCATCGGTCAGAAGCAGCTGATCAGGGGAATGTTTTCGGGCGCCGTGAAGGGCTGAGGCCTTCAGGAACGGTTATTTCTGCGAAAGCAGATTAACATAGAGAAAAAGTTTGTATACAAAACATCAAAAGAAGGAGAAATTATGAAAAGAAACGCAAAGTCAGCACTCGCCTTGGCTATGATCGGTTCCTTGTTGGCAACCGGCTGCGGCGCATCATCCACCGGCACGGGAGACAGCAGTGCCGCTTCTGCCGAGAGCAGTACAGCAGCGAGCGGCAGCACCGGAGAGGGAACCACCATTACCTTCTGGCACTCCATGGGCGGTGTCAACGGTGAGGCCATGAACTATCTCATCGACAAGTTCAATCAGGAGAACGACCAGAACATCCACGTAGAGGCCGAGTATCAGGGCGAGTATGACGATGCCATCAACAAGCTGAAGAGCGCCCAGATCGGAAACATGGGCGCGGATCTCGTGCAGATCTACGACATCGGTACCCGTTTCATGATCGATTCCGGCTGGGTGATTCCCATGCAGGAGCTGATCGATGCGGACGGATGGGATACCGCACAGCTGGAGCCGAACATTGCCGCCTACTATTCTGTGGACAATAAGCTGTACTCTATGCCCTTCAACTCCTCGACACCGATTCTCTACTATAATAAGGACATGTTTGACAAGGCCGGCATCACCGAGGTGCCGGATACCCTTGGAAAGATCGGTGAGGCCGCAGACAAGCTGGTCAATGAAGGCGGCGCCGGTGAGGCCATTTCCCTCGGCATTTACGGCTGGTTCTTCGAGCAGTTCACCTGCAAGCAGGGCAAGGATTATGTGGACAACGGCAATGGTCGCGAGGCAGCTGCCACCAAGGTGGTATTCGATGAGAACGGTGCCGCGGCTGCCACACTGAAGGCATGGAAGGCCCTTTATGACCAGGGAGCGGCGCCCAATGTAGGCCGCGGCGGTGATGCCGGTCTCGTGGATTTCTCCTCCGGAAAATCTGCTATGACCCTGGGCTCCACCGCATCCCTCAAGCAGGTGCTGGAGGATGTCAACGGCAAGTTTGAGGTAGGCACAGCTTACTTTCCGAAGGTAAATGACAACGATGAGGGCGGTGTTTCCATCGGTGGTGCTTCTCTCTGGGCACTGAACAACGAGGATTCCGCCAAGGAGAAGGCTGTCTGGGAGTTCGTGAAGTTCCTGGTTTCTCCGGAATCTCAGGCCTATTGGAATGCCCAGACCGGATACTTCCCGGTAACGACAGCTGCCCATGATGAGCAGGTATTCAAGGACAACATTGCCAAGTATCCGCAGTTTGAGACCGCCATCAACCAGCTTCATGATTCTACACCGCAGTCCGCAGGCGCGCTTCTCAGTGTCTTCCCGGAGGCACGTTCCGTAGTGGAGACCGAGATTGAGAACATGCTGAACAACGGCAGCAGCCCGGAGGATGCGGCAGCTGCTATGGCAGAGCAGATCAATTCCGCGATCACGGATTACAATGTGTTGAACGGATAAGTGATAAGAGGTACAGAGAAAAAAGGGCTCGGGCGGCGACTGCCCGGGCTCTTTGGGGCGTCTGTGGATCATGAAGGCGGGCGCAGGAAAGGAGATACGAATGAAGCAGGAAAACAAAACACGGATCTGGGCCCATCGCGGTGCCTCGGCCTATGCACCGGAGAACACCCTGGCGGCCTTTCGGCTGGCCGAGGAGATGGGCGCGGACGGTGTAGAGCTGGATGTGCAGCGGACAAAGGACGGCGAGCTGGTGGTGATTCATGACGAAAAAATCGACCGGGTCTCGGAGGGACACGGCTATGTGAAGGACATGACTCTGTCGGAGCTTCGGCGTTTTCACTATAATCGGGCTCATGCAGAGTTTCCGGCAGCTTATCCCCAAGCGGAGATTCCGACGCTGCGGGAGGTCTACACGCTGCTGAAGCCGGGAAAGCTCAGCATCAACGTGGAGCTGAAGACCGGCATTTTCCCCTATGAGGGGATAGAGGAGCAGGTGCTGGCGCTCACAAAGGAGATGGGCATGGTGGACCGGGTGCTGTATTCCTCCTTCGGTCATATGAGTCTTCTCCGGCTGAAGATATTGGACAAGGATGCGAAGCTGGGACTGCTCTACAGTGATGCCCCGGTTCGGCTTCGGCATTATGCCCGGAAGATCGTGGGAGTGGATGCCCTGCATCCGGCCATTTATCATCTTCTGGAGGCGGACTATACGGAAAAGGCCCACAAAAAGGGACTGAAGGTCCATGTTTGGACCGTGAATGAGAGGGATGAGATCGCGCTTTGCCATGCCCAGGGCGTGGATGCCATTATCACCAATAAACCGGATTTCGTGCGGGAGTTTCTGGGTAATCTGTCGGCAAAAAAAGTATGAGAAAGCTGGGCATTTTGAACAAACCGTCAAAACGCGCAGAACAAGTTGAAATAAAGGTATCGTGAAAAATACAAATCATTCGTCATATTTCCCAATTGTCAGCAGCAGACTGCGATAGTAGGATATAGCAAAGTTCGGCAGGACTTTCGAAAGTTCAAGGAGGTATGGAAATGAGTACATTTAACATCATGATTCCCAGTGCAGAGGCAGTGGATGATTTCTGTGCAAGAGCAGCAGCGATGCCCTTCGACCTGAATCTCGGCGCCGGCACACGCGTTGTGGATGCCAAGTCCATACTCGGCGTTCTGTATCTGGGTGTAGGCAGAATTCTGCGGCTGACAGTGCCGACAGATCATGCATCAGACGTACACAGACATCTTCATGAGTTCCTGGTATAAGTCTGGTACAGAAGAAAAGACAGCATAGTAGACTGAAATAGAGAGACTTGAAGGATAACAAGTTGGGGCTTGTCGCCCCTGGGCTTCGCCGGCAGCTTGGCTGCCGGGTGCCCAGGGGCGACTTTTTGTTATCACCTGGGCTTTGAGGTAACTTGGCTGTTTTATCTTCTTCGTCGTTTCGCCTTCCGCTTTTCGAGCATCATATCGCGGCGGGCCTTCTGCTCCCGGGTGAGCTCCCGGGTATGCCGCAGGAGCCGATTCCGGCGGTGCTTTTTACGGGCCTCCCGCAGCCATGCGATCAGCCTGATCAGGAGGAAAACCAGCAGCACAACGGCGGCAATGCCGGTGAGCACCAGAAGCGCCAGCAGCAGGGGCTTCTGGATCACGATGCGGCCGCTGGTCCTGTCCAGGAGAATGGGCGAATGCCCGACAGCGGCATCACCGGTACCGGTACTTGCTTTGCCGGCATCGTCCTGCTGCGTCTTGTCCACTGTTACGGTTTCCGGAACGTTTTCCTGTACCTTCGCTTCGACGGCGGCTGCGTCCCGGGCACCGGCCTCCCGCTCTTCGCTCCGGTCCAGCAGCTGTACATAGGCATGCCCCACATCTCTTCCGGCGAAGCGGTAGTCGATCCGGGCCACGCTGCCGTCTGCCTTTTCTGCATCGCTCAGGTCGTAGCTGAGCGTGGATTCCGCCTCTGAGAAGTCTGCGGCCTTCGGCAGCGTCACATGATACTTTTCGTCAATGCTGAATTCCAGAGCATCCACCAGGGAAATGCCGTCTACGGAAAAGTGATTGCCGATGGCGGTATAGGCATTGTCCTTCTCGGAAACCGAGGGGGAGCTGAACTGTTCATAGCCGAAGTCGAAGAGAGCCTTGCTGTCCCGGTACTGGGAATTGTGCCCGTTCAGAATCACGGCAATGAGGGTCATGCCGTCCCGCTCGCAGGCCGTCACCAGTGTATTGCCGGCAGCCATGGTATAACCGGTCTTTCCGGCGAAGACGCCGGGATAGTACTCGCTGTAGCTCTTCCGCATCATATGATGATGGGCATAGATGGTGTTGTGGCTGTCCCCCTCCGGGTACTTCGCGATCGGGCCGTGGGTATAGACCTGGGTGCTGTCGATCTGCCGGAAGGTGGGATTCTGGATGGCATACTGCAGGATCTTCGCCATGTCGGCGCAGCTGGTGTAGTGCTCCGGGTCATTGAGTCCCGAGGGATTCATGAAGTGGGAATCCGTGCAGCCGATGGCGGCGGCCTTCTCGTTCATAAGCTCCGCAAAGGCGGCATTGGAGCCGGCAACATATTCCGCCAGGGCATTGGCGCAGTCATTGGCGGAATGCAGCAGGAGGGAATAGAGGCAGTCCCGTACGGAAAGCTGATCCCCGGCCACGGCGCCGATGACAGTGGAATTGGTATCCAGATTGGTGTTGGTGGCCGCAAAGGAGAAGGTCACCATGTCGTCCAGCTGGCTGGCATTTTCCAGCACCACAATGGCGGTCAGTACCTTGGTGATGGAGGCGGGATAGTAGGCAGTGTGCTCGTTCTTGCCGTAGAGCATGGTGCCGGAATCCGCGTCAATGAGGATGGCACCTTCGGCCTCGATATTATAGGAGAGGGCGGGCCAGTCCGCTGCCCGGGCCGGCAGGGCCTGCACGAGGCAGAGAAAAAGGCAGAGCAGAAGGCAGAGCGCCCGCCGGAGGCAGGGCCGCTGCTGTTCTTTATGTATCATACAGAGTCCTTCCTGGATGCAGTGTCATTCTGCTTCTGCACCCGCGGGAAAATGACGGCGGCCTTGTAGAGATCGCCGTCGATGGTGATTTCGAGATGCCCCTTCATCAGGGTGGTGAGGCTCTTGGCGATGGAGAGACCCAGGCCGGAGCCCTCGGTGGTGCGGCTCACGTCGCCGCGGACGAAACGCTCCGTCAGCTCCTCCGGGGAAATATTCAGCGGTGAGGCGGAGATGTTTTTGATGGTGCAGGCAACATTGTCCTCGGTTTCCGTCACCTCCACATAGACCCGGCTGCCGCGAAGCGCATACTTGCAGCAGTTGTTCAGCAGATTTTCGATGACGCGCCAGAGGTGGCGGCCGTCTGCCATGATGAGGGCCGGCTGCGCCGGGAAGCTGGGAATGATCTCGAGCTTTGCGGCCTGGAGCTTGTCCTCAAACTCGCCCAGCGCCTGCTGCACCATCTCACTGTAGTCCAGCTGCATAAATTCGATGTTCACATTGCCGGAGCTGGCCTTGCTGGCCTCCACCAGATCCTCGGTCAGGGTCTTCAGGCGGTTGGATTTCTGGTCCAGCACCTCCAGATACTGCTTCAGCTTCGGATTTGTGATCTCCTCCCGCTTCATAAGGTCCACATAGTTGATGATGGAGGTCAGCGGAGTCTTGAGGTCATGAGAAACGTTGGTGATGAGGTCTGCCTTCAGACGTTCCGACTTCACCTGCTCGTTCACGGCCTGCTGTAGTCCTGCGGCGATGCGGTAGCTGTAGCAGTCGATGCAGATGAGGATGGCCAGCAGCAGGGTGGCTGTCAGGAAGGAGAAGAGGCTCTGGTACCGGAAGAAGCGGACATAGAGCATCACAATCAGCAGAAGCCCGGCGGCATTGGGCAGCAGGAAGAGCAGGGTGCTGTAGAGCCGAGGCAAGGCCAGCGCGGCGGCCTCCAGATAGCGCTTCAGTGCCGTCAGCAGGCGGCAGCTGAGGGACTTCTCCCACAGGCTGTCGTTCCGGTAGCTCCGTGCCAGAGAGAGGCAGAGAGGCAGGAACAGCAGGTACTTCAAGAGAAAGGCCAGAATGCCCGTCCAGAAGCTGAAGGCGTCGATGATGCCGATGATTTCCGATGCAGCATCCAGCAGGGCGGCAGACAGAGCGTCGGCCCCCCGGAGCCAGAGCAGAAACAGAAGGGCCAGAAGCTCTGCCGGCAGACGGTCAATGGGATGCGGCCGTGCAGTGATGGTGGTGCACAGGGTCAGCAGTGCCGAAAAGCTGAGACCGAAGAGCAGAACGCCGAGGCCCAAAAGGCACAGTGCCACCACAACATTCTGCCGGTGCCCCCGGTAGCTTGCGGAGGCAGCGGAAAAGCTGTCTCTGGCCGGGAAGGCGGTATCCACGCCGATGGCCAGGGAATAGCCTCCCTCCTCATAGGGATCATGGGCCGTCAGAAGGGGCACCAGATTTCCCGGCGGGGTGCGGAGACTGGAACGGATTTCCAGAGTCTCGGAGTCCGTGGCCAGAAAGCTGCCGAGAGAAAGGATGCTGTCCCTGGTCATATCGGGGGCATTGGTATAGGTGGTTTCCTCTGTGCCGTCTGCGTAGGCGACGATAAACTTCAGGTTGCCGGGCTGGTCAAAGAACTGACTCCGGGCACTGTAGTACTTCGCAAGGTATCCCAGCATCTCATAGGAAAGCTTTCCGATGGTGGTCATGCCGTCGGTGGGGCTGGCGGGCTTGTAATCCGGCATATAGGCCCGGTAGGTGACCCGGATGGAGGAATACAGCACATCCTCCGTCTCGCTGACGCTGGCCGTGCCGCCGGTGACCACCTCGTTCTTTTCATTTAAATAGTAGCCCATGGAGCGGGCATAGCGAATCAGCGTGTCCAGACTGTAGGATACCGTTGTGCCGCTGACATCCGCCTTGGCGATCACCTTATTGAGGTCCAGCTTGCCGTTGGTCTCGAAGACGTCCCGCAGGTCAATGTATTCGAAGATGTCCGTGACGGCCTCGCTGACCAGTCCCTCATAGCTCTGGGAGTCGATAAAATCCGGCTGGCTCAGGCATGCGAAGACATTACCCCCGGAGGCATTCCGGGAGAGAAGAAAGAGGCTCACGGTGACCAGCACCAGGGCACAGAGATTCACCGCTGCGGCGAGAAGCTTCTTCATGCCTTGTCCTCACTGCTCTGCTTTTCAATCTTGTAGCCGACGCCCCAGACCACCTTGAGATAGCGGGGCTCCCGGGGATTGATCTCGATCTTTTCCCGAATGTGCCGGATATGTACGGCCACGGTATTGTCCGCGCCGATGGCCTCCTCGTTCCAGATGGAGGTGTAGATTTCGTCGATGGAGAAGACCTTTCCGGCGTTCTTCACCAGGAGGAGAAGGATATTGTATTCAATGGGGGTGAGCTTCACCGGCTCCCCGTCCACCGTCACCTCCTTGGTGTCGTCGTTTATCATGAGGCCGCCGTTCCGGTAGATGTTGTCGCTGGCCGGGGCACTTTCGCCGAGCTTGCCGAGCTGTGTATAGCGGCGCAGCTGGGACTTCACTCGGGCCACCAGCTCCAGGGGGTTGAAGGGCTTCGTCAGATAGTCGTCGGCACCGATGTTGAGGCCCAGGATCTTGTCGTTGTCCTCACTCTTCGCGGAGAGGATAATGATGGGCACGGAGCTTTTTTCCCGGATCTTCAGGGTGGTGCGGATGCCGTCCAGTCCCGGCATCATCACATCGATAATGAGGAGATCCACGGTCTCCTTCTCCATGATATCCAGTGCGTCGTATCCGTCATAGGCCTTCAGGACCTGAAAGCCCTCGCCGGTCAGGTAAATGGAGATGGCCTCCACAATCTGTTTATCGTCATCACAAACCAGAATCTTCTGCATGCTAGACCTCCTTTGTGCATAGTTCTTTCTATTATATCGCGGAATGGGGGGCTTGTACATTTGAAAAGTGCATGATACTATCAAACGGGCAGAGCGGAAGCTTGGCTTACGGCAAACAGACAATAAGCAGGAGAATACAATGAGACTGAGACATATCACCGGCTCCGAGGACTTCGTGGCCAATTCAGAATTTGTGGTGCATGAGCCCCGAGAGTTCCGGGGACGCTGGGCCGCGGCATTTTTCGGAAACGACCATCCCGTCCATGTGGAAATCGGCATGGGAAAGGGACAGTTCATCACGAAGCTGGCCCGTCGGAATCCGGAGATCAACTACATCGGCATTGAGCGCTACGATACCGTGCTAATGAAGGCGATCCACAAGCGGGAGCTGATGGAGGCAGAGGGGGAGACTCTGCAGAACCTGACCTTTATCAGCATCGATGCCCGTTTGCTGGGCGAGGTTTTTTCGGATCATGAAGTCGAGCGCATCTATCTGAACTTCTCCGACCCCTGGCCCAAGGCCCGGCAGGCGAACCGGCGGCTCACCAGTCCGGTGTTCCTGAAGATTTATGCGCCGTTCCTGCAGCAGACCGGCGACCTCTGCTTCAAGACCGACAATATGGGACTCTTCGATTACTCGCTGGAGTCCATTCCGGCGGCAGGCTGGCAGCTCACGGCTGTGACTCGGGACCTGCACCATGATCCGTCCATGAATGAGGGAAATGTCATGACGGAGTATGAGGAGAAATTCTCCGCCAAGGGGAATCCCATTTACAAGCTCATTGCCCGGAAACCGGCGAAGTAAAATATTTTAAAAACTTTTTGAAATTTTTGTTGACAAGATCGTGACCATCTAGTATTATAACGGAGTCGTCAAGAGGACGGCAACAAAATTTCAAAAATATGCGCCCTTAGCTCAGTTGGTAGAGCAGTAGACTCTTAATCTATTTGTCCAGGGTTCGAGTCCCTGAGGGCGCATGATACGAAGACCGGATGCTCTTGTGGGTATCCGGTTTTCTTTGTCATCCGTCGGGCGAAAATGAGATGCACAAAAGATTTAAGGGAAAATTTTCTGTAAGCTGTGCTATACTATAATTGTTCGATTTATTTTGAGATTTTAAACAGGAGCCTATGAAGAAAAAGACTTTAGCAAAACGAGGAACAGCGCTGGCCATGGCACTGACCATGCTGACCATGACCGGCTGTGAGGCGAAGCTGCAGGAGACGACAGTACCGGAGGACAGCTCGGAAATCGTGGTGACCACGGCGGAGGAGACCGAGGCTGTGGTGGGTGTAGCTGCACTGGGCGTCAATGCCAATGTACTTCCTTCTATAGAAGGTGTTACCATCGATGAGAATGCCGAGGAGCTGGCACCCGTGAATCTGACGGTGGGGGTGATCAACTCTGTGGTTTCCGAGCTGCAGCAGCGATTGATGGACCTTGGCTATATGGACGCGGATGAACCCACCACCTATTACGGAGATGCGACCTCCAAGGCGGTGCAGTACTTCCAGCGGCAGGCAGGCATGACCCAGGACGGCATCACAGGTGTGGAGACCTGGGATGCGGTGATGGCGGACAACGCCCCGAAGTACGCGGTGAAGCTGGGCTTTACCGGTGACGATGTCACCAATATCCAGTATCGTTTGTACAACCTGGGCTACCTCACCAATGCAGGCGATATTTCCGGCACCTTCACGGAGATCACGGAGGAAGCGGTGAAGAAGCTGCAGCAGCTGAACGGACTGACAGCAGACGGCACCGTGGGCATCACCACGTCAAATCTTCTTTATTCAGATGAAGTAAAGGCCAATGTGGTGGCGCTGGGCGAGCAGAGCGACCTGGTGAAGAAGTACCAGGAGCGGCTGATTGCACTGGGCTATCTCTCCGGAGAGGCAGACGGCAATTTCGGTAGCGGTACCCAGACTGCGATCCGTGCCTTCCAGTCCAGAAACGACCTGGTGGTGGATGGTTACCTGGGACCGGATACCCGGACAGCCTTGGATTCCGACACGGCCATTTCGTATGCGATTCGTATTGGTGAGCAGAGCGATGATGTCAAGAATCTGCAGACCCTGCTGGTGAAGTACGGCTACCTGCCTTCCGGCAAGGACACCGGCTATTTCGGCGAGCTGACCAAGCAGGCTGTGGCTGCCTTCCAGAGCCGAAACGGACTGAGCTCCGACGGACTTGCAGGCGCCCAGACCCTGGAGAAGCTGAATTCCGGCAACGTGAAGAAGGCTGCCAGCGGCTCAAGCAGTTCGAGCTCCGGCAAGAAGAACAACAGCAGTAGCTCTTCCGGCAGCAGCTCGAGCAAGGGTAGCAGTGCATCTGTCGGCAGCGGCGGTGCTACGGTATCCGGCTCTGCGGGAGCATTGATCTCCATTGCCTCCTCCAAGATCGGCAGCCCTTATGTATGGGGCTCCAAGGGACCGAACTCCTTTGACTGCTCCGGCTTCGTATACTGGTGTCTGAACCAGGCGGGTGTGGGTGTGTCCTACATGACCTCCTCCGGCTGGCGAAATCCGGGACGATTCAAGCGGGTATCCTACAACGAGCTGCAGGCCGGCGATATCATCGTGGTCAGCGGACATGTGGGCATCTGCGCCGGCGGCGGCACCGTCATCGACGCATCCTCCTCCAACGGCCGGGTTGTACACAGAAGCCTGGGCAGCTGGTGGGCCAACAACTTCATCACAGGCTGGAGAATCTTCAGCTAATGTCGGCGGGCGCAGCAGTGCGCTGTGCGGGCAGATCATAATATCAACCGGGAGGTAAGAATTATGCCGTCACCAAGAGAAAAAAATATCTGGGGAAATATTCGTGTGCAGCTGAATGAGGTACAGAACCTGATTCTCAACGGGCGCTACCAGAACGCCGTCATCCTGAACCGGGAAATTCTGAAGACGGTGGTGCGTCTGCAGGTGGACAGAGCCTGTCTCGTGGCAGAGAATCTGCAGGCAGACATCCAGCAGCTTTTCAGTGCCAGAGCCATTGATGCCGCATCCCGGGATCATTACAATGAGATCCGGAACTATGCAGAGCAGGCCGAGGCAGGTGTGAATCCGGGCGCGCAGGGCGCCAACCAGGCCTTTTCCCTGATGCGGGATGAGCTGGAGAAGTATATGAATTCCGCACCGCGGGCGGCAGCACCGGTGAGTCGTGCAGCCTCTGCAGAAGAGGAGGAGCGCCCGCGGGTGCCCCTCGGCGGAAAGGCGGGACGCAGCGGCGCCGGCACAGAACGGGCCCGGGAAATGAGTCGTCTCAGCGGCGGATCCGGCAAGGCTGCGGGAAGAAGCAGTACAGGCAGAGCCGGACGCAGCAGTGCCGCGGGCAGAAGCACGGCGAACCGCGGCAGCAGAGGCGGCAGGAGCAGTGAGGGCGCCCGCCGGAATGCCCGGAACGAGCAGCCCATGGAGATCGACATCTACAGTGTGCTGAAGATCGCCATTCCTGTGGCCTGTGTCCTTCTGGTGATCATCCTGATCCGGGTGCTGACCATGGGCGGCAGTGCCGCTATCGAGACCACAGCGGTGCCCACCACACCGGCAGTCATTGAGACCACGGCAGCACCGACCACCGAGGCAGAGACCACGGAGGAGGAAACCACGGAGGCTGTGCCGGAGAAGATGGTGACCACCAGCGGCGTCCGGGTACGGACCAAACCCTCTACCGAGGATTCCGAGGTACTGGATGTACTTGATCCGGACACCGAAGTGACCTACAAGGGCGCCTACGATAATGAATGGGCCATCATTGACTATAATGGTCAGGAGGCCTACGTTTCCAGCCAGTATCTGAAGGCTGTTACCTGATATGGATGATATGAAAAGAGCTGTCGCCGGGCGCGACAGCTCTTTTTTCAGTGCTTCAATTTTTCAAAATCCCGGATCAGCCGCCGGGCGGCAGTGCTGAGGGGACGGTTCTGGTCGGTGACGAGGCAGAAGAGTCGCTCGGGCAGCTCCTCCCGGATGGGAATTCGCACCACCTCCTGCCGGTTGATGGCGGTCTGGGCCAGCTCCTCCGGATAGAAGCCGATGCCCAGGTTGTAGCTCACCATGGGCAGAATCTGGTCCGTGGAGGCCGCCTCCAGCTGGGGCTGGAAGGTGAGGTGGTGGTTCATGAAATACTGCACATAGAGCTCCCGGGTGCCCGTGTCCCGGCCCACGGAGATGATGGGCTGCGTCATGAAGTCCGAAAGCGAATGCGTCTCCTTCGCATAGTCAAAATAGCGGTGTCCGCCGATGGGGATTTCCCGGAAGGCAAACAGCGGCTGGGACACCAGCGGCTTTGGAATGTTCAGAGGTGTGGTCACCAGGGCGAAATCCGCGAGACCGCTCTGCAGCGTCTTGATGGCCTGGGGCGAGGAGTGGTTGAAGATCCGGATGGTGATGCCCGGGAAGTTCGACTTGAAGATGGTCAGCTCCGGCAGCAGCAGAACCCGGAGCGCGGCCTCCGATGCGGCAATGCTGACCTGACCGCTCTGCAGGTTCACTTCCCGGAGCAGCTCCTCCTCGCCGGTTTTCAGCTGCTCATAGGCCACCGCCACATGCTCATAGAGCTTCTGCCCGTTGGGCGTGAGACGGATGCCCCGGTTTCCCCGGATCATGAGCTTGCAGCCCAGCTCCGACTCCAGGTTGTTCATGCAGCGGGTAATGTTGGGCTGATTGTTGTTCAGCATTTTCGCCGCCTTGGTAAAGCTTCGGTAAGAAGCCACGTAGTAAAAAATCCGATAATAATCAAAAGTAACCATAAATTGTCCTCATTTCCATACAATTATCCATAGAATAGCACAATTCATATGAAAATGATATAGCTATCATATCAAAAATACCGCTTGAATATTGCTGAAGCAGGAATATAATCTATTCCGGTGGGATTTTGTGAAATCTCTCACAATCATTCAGAAAAGGAGGAAATAGCATGGACAAGCTCGCTTCGGAATTGCTGGAAGAGCTGAACGTCAAAACAGCCTTTACCATTCCGGTGCTCGGCGGTATTGAAGTGGCCGAGTCGGTGGTGATCACCTGGCTCATCATGGTGGTGCTGACGGCCCTGGCGGTGTATCTGGGCTCGAACCTGAAGGTGCGGAATCCCGGAAAACGGCAGCAATGCGCAGAGCTCATTGTGAAGTGGCTCGACGGCTTCGCGGAAGGCATGCTGGGAGAGGAAGCAAAGGAGTACAGTACCTACATTTCCACGGTGCTGCTTTTTATCGGCTTCTCCAATGTCATCGGACTGTTCGGCATCAAGCCGCCGACAAAGGACATGAACGTTACGGTAGCCCTTTCGGTGATGAGCATTCTCTTGATTGAGTATGCCGGCATCAGAAAGAGAGGTGTGGGAGGCTGGCTGAAGAGCTTCGCCCAGCCGGTGGCCATCGTGGCCCCCATCAATGTACTGGAGATTTTTATCCGGCCCCTGTCGCTCTGTATGCGACTCTTCGGAAATGTCTTAGGCGCATTTGTGATTATGGAGCTGATCAAGCTCGTGGTTCCGGTCGGTGTACCGGCTATTTTCAGCTTATATTTCGATATCTTTGACGGTCTGATTCAGGCGTATGTATTCGTGTTCCTGACCAGTCTCTTTATCAAAGAGGCCGTTGAGGATTAAGTTTTGGGCCGCAGAGCGGCAGAGAGGAGAATTACTATGACATTAACAGCTTTGGGAGCAGGTATTGCAGCATTGGCATGTCTCGGTGCCGGTATCGGTATCGGTGTTGCCACAGGTAAGGCCACAGAGGCCGTAGCAAGACAGCCGGAGGCAGACGGCAAGATCATGCGTATGCTGCTGCTGGGCTGCGCCTTGGCCGAGGCAACCGCTATTTACGGCTTCGTGCTTGGTATCCTGATCATCTTCTTCCTGAAGTAATACGGTTACGTTGGTTCAGCAGGAAAGGACACTGACATGTTACGATTGGATATCAATACCGTTTTCACGGTGATCAATCTTCTGATTCTCTTTGTGCTGATTAAGCGCTTCCTCTTCAAGCCGGTGCGGGCCGTTCTCGCCAAGCGTGAGGCAGAGATCCAGGCGATGTATCAGCAGGCAGAGGAGAGCAACCAGGCGGCTGAGGCGCTGAAGACACAGTACAAGGAAAGCATAGCTTCCATCGAAGCGGAGCGTCAGGAAACCCTGGCCAAATCCAAGATGGAGGCCTCGAAGGAGTACGACGAAATCATTCAGAATGCCCATCGGAAGGCCGACAAGCTCTTGAAGGAGGCCGAGGAGGAGGCTGCCCGGGAGGCCAGCGCCAAGCAGCATGAGATGCAGGAGCAGATGGCTGTGCTGGTGGCACAGGCTGCCTACAAGATTGCGGCTGCCAAGGATTCCAGTGAGAACGACAAGCAGCTTTTCGACAAGTTCCTGAATGATCAGGGAAGCGTTAAAGCGGAGAAGAAGGACTGAGATACATGATTCATAAAGTAGAAGATTACGCCGAGCAGCTGGTGCGTATGCAGACGCCGAAGAATGTCATCGATGAAACCACACGTATCTTCGATGTGCTTCCGGAGACATCCTCCCAGCTCTCGGATCTCTCCGTGCCACTGGAGCAGCGGCACGAGATCATCAACCGCATATTCCCCAATGAGGTAAGGGATATCCTGAAGGTGCTTTGTGATGACAATGCACTTTCCCTCTGGAAGGAAATCGCGGAGCAGTATTACAAAACCACGGACGAGAAGAATCGCGAGCTCTTCGTGCGCCTTCGTTATGTGACGAAGCCCTCGGAGGAGCAGCTGATCAAGATCCGTAAATTCATTTCAGACCGTTACCAGGCAGATCATTACAGCTTCGAAATGCAGGAGGACAGCAGCCTGGGCGGCGGCTTCATCCTGGAGGTGGGCAATGATCAGTATGACTGGTCCACCAAGGGAAGAAGAGAGCAGTTTATCCAGCAGATTGCAGATACGAAGTCCTCACTCACCAGCGATGCCGACATTATCACCATTCTGCGGAACTCCATTTCTAACTTCGACCTGAAGGCAGAGAAGCGGGAAATCGGCTTCGCCATCTCCGTCGGTGACGGCATCGTGCAGATGAACGGTCTGGATCATGCCATGTACGGCGAGGTCATTCAGTTTGACAACGGCGTAAAGGGCATGGTGCAGAACATCGCCAGAGATCGGGTAGGTGTCATCCTTTTCGATAATGAAGGCGATATCGTAGAAGGCAGCCGGGGCGTAAGAACCGGAAAGCGCGCCGGTATTCCGGTGGGCGATGCCTTCCTGGGAAGAGTGGTCAATGCGCTGGGCGAGCCCATCGACGGCAACGGCAGCATCGTGGCGGACGGCTATCGGGCCATTGAGCAGCCGGCACCCGGCATCATCGACAGAAAGCCCGTCAGCGAACCCATGCAGACCGGTATTCTGGCCATTGACTCCATGTTCCCCATCGGCCGCGGACAGCGTGAGCTCATCATCGGCGACCGGCAGACCGGAAAAACCTCCATTGCCGTAGACACCATCATTAACCAGAAGGACAAGGACTGCATTTGTATTTATGTGGCCATCGGCCAGAAGCAGTCCACCGTGGCTTCCCTGGTGGAGAACCTGAAGAAGCACGGTGCCATGGAATATACCACCGTCATGGCGGCCACCGCCAGTGAGGCGGCACCCATTCAGTATATCGCCCCCTATGCGGCAACCTCCCTGGCGGAGTACTTCATGTACAAGGGAAAGGACGTCCTGATCGTCTATGACGATCTGTCCAAGCACGCGGTGGCATATCGTTCCCTGTCTCTTCTGCTGGGACGTTCCCCCGGACGTGAGGCCTATCCCGGCGACGTTTTCTACCTGCATTCCCGGCTGCTGGAGCGTTCCTGCCGCCTGAATGATGCCCTAGGCGGCGGTTCTATTACCGCACTGCCCATCATTGAAACCCAGGACGGAGACGTATCTGCCTACATTCCCACCAACGTGATTTCTATCACCGACGGACAGATCTTCCTGGAGTCCAGCCTCTTCTTCGAGGGACAGCGGCCTGCCGTAAATGTCGGCATTTCCGTATCCCGTGTGGGCGGTGCCGCCCAGGCCAAGGCCATGAAGAAGGCCTCCGGCTCTCTGCGTATCGATCTGGCCCAGTACCGTGAGATGGCAGTGTTCACACAGTTTTCTTCCGATCTGGATGAGAACACGAAGACCCTTCTGAAGCAGGGTAAGGTATTGATGGAGCTTCTGAAGCAGCCGCTGGGACAGCCCCTGTCTCTTTCTGAGCAGGTCATCACCCTGGTGGCAGCCCTCAACAAGCGTCTCATCGATGTGAACCCCTCAGAGGTGAAGGACTTCCAGCTGGCGATGCTGCGCTACTTCAGTGAGCGGCATCCGGAAATCGGCAGAAATATCGAGATCTCCCGCATGCTGACGGATGACTCCAAGAAGGACATCCTGGATGTGGTAGAGGAATTCAAGCCGATCTATGAGAAGGAGGTAAGTCTTGTCAACAGTCAGGGAGCTCAGGGATAGAATCAACAGCATCGACAACACGATGAAGATCACCAATGCCATGTACCTGATTTCCTCCACCAAGCTTCGCAAGGCCCGGCAGGATCTGCAGCAGACAGAGCCCTATTTCTACATGCTGCAGGCCATGATCCAACGAATCAACCGTCATCTGCCGAAGGAATTCAAGCATCCTTATCTGGACAGACGACGGGACTTGAAGGCGTCGGATTGCCGGACCGCCATCATTTGCATCACGGCGGACAAGGGACTGGCAGGTGCCTACAATCATAACGTCCTGAAGCAGACAGAGGAAATGCTGAAGAAGCATCCGCAGTCGAAGCTTTTCGTGGTGGGTGAGATGGGACGTGTGTATTTCCGTGCCCGGAACATTCCGATTGAGGAGCAGTTCCATTATACGGCGCAGAATCCCACGCTGCATCGTGCCCGGGTGATTACCGGACGTATGCTGGATCTGTATACAGAGCGGGAAATCGATGAGGTATATATTGTATACACGCGAATGAAGAATTCGCTGGAGATGGAGGCGGAGATGCAGCAGCTGCTGCCGCTGGACAAGGTGCAGGGCAGTGCCTTTACGGATGTGCCCCTGGCCGCCAATATGGAGGATTTCACCATGTTCCCGTCTCCCAAGGCAGTTATTGAAAATGTGGTTCCGGACTATCTGAACGGCTTTATTTACAGTGCGCTGGTAGAGGCCTTCTGTTCGGAGCAGAATGCCCGTATGACCGCTATGGACGCAGCCAATCGAAACGGCAATGAGCTGAAGCAGTCTCTGAAGACGCTCTATAACCGTGTGCGGCAGGCCCAGATCACCCAGGAAATCACTGAGGTGGCTGCGGGTGCCCGGGCACAGCAGGGCGCGTTCTGATCAGGGCTTTCCCCGGAAAGGAGAGGATAGATGAAGAACGGAAAGATCGTACAGGTCATGGGACCTGTCGTAGACGTAGAATTTCCGGAGGAGCCGCTTCCCATTCTGAAGACGGCCCTCGAGGTAGACAATCACGGTGTGCACAGCGTGATGGAGGTGTCTCAGCACCTTGGAAACAATACTGTGCGCTGTATCATGCTGACCGCCAGCGAGGGTCTGTCGAGAGGCATGGAGGTGGTGTCGCAGGGACACGGCATCAGCGTGCCGGTGGGTGAGAAGACCCTGGGACGTCTGTTCAATGTTCTCGGCGAGGCCATCGACGGCAAGGAACAGCCGGACACGGAGGAGAGCTGGGAGATCCATCGGAAGCCGCCTGCCTTTACGGAGCAGAATCCGGTGCAGGAGGTACTGGAAACCGGTATCAAGGTCATTGACCTGCTGGCTCCCTATGCCAAGGGCGGCAAGATCGGTCTCTTCGGCGGTGCCGGTGTCGGAAAAACAGTCCTGATTCAGGAGCTGATCCGGAATATCGCCACAGAGCACGGCGGCTATTCCATTTTCACCGGTGTCGGTGAGCGTTCCCGAGAGGGTAATGATCTCTATTCCGAGATGACGGAATCCGGCGTTATCAAGAATACGGCGCTGGTATTCGGACAGATGAATGAGTCGCCGGGTGCCAGAATGCGTGTGGCGGAGACGGGACTCACCATGGCGGAGTATTTCCGTGATGTGGAGAAGAAGGATGTGCTGCTCTTTATCGACAACATCTTCCGTTTCGTGCAGGCCGGTTCAGAGGTTTCCTCTTTGCTCGGCCGTATGCCCTCTGCCGTGGGTTATCAGCCCACACTGGCCACAGAGATGGGCCAGCTCCAGGAGCGAATCGCCAGCACGAAGAAGGGAAGTGTCACCTCCGTGCAGGCCGTTTATGTACCGGCCGACGATCTGACAGACCCGGCGCCGGCAACGGTATTCGCCCATCTGGATGCCACCACAGTGCTTTCCCGAAAGATCGTGGAGCAGGGTATCTACCCGGCGGTGGATCCGCTGGAGTCCTCCTCCCGTATTCTGGAGGAATCCATTGTGGGCAAGGAGCACTATGAGACGGCACAGCAGGTGCTGCAGATTCTCCAGAAGTACAAGGAGCTGCAGGACATCATCGCCATTCTCGGTATGGAGGAGCTATCTGAAGAGGATAAGCAGACGGTGTACCGTGCCCGTAAGATTCGTAACTTCCTGTCTCAGCCCTTCTTCGTGGGCGAGCAGTTCACCGGTATCCCGGGCGTCTATGTGCCGCTGAAGGATACCATCCGGGGATTCCGCGCCATTATCGACGGCGAAATGGACGCTTATCCCGAGAGCGCCTTCTTCAATTGCGGCACCATTGAGGATGTGAAGAAGAAGGCGGAGAGCAATGGCTGAGACAGCACTCTTCAGTCTGAAGGTCGTTGCTTCCAATAAGCCCTTCTATGACGGAAAGGCGCAGTACCTCAAGGTACAGACGTTGGACGGTCAGATCGGCTTTATGGCCCATCATGCACCAATCGTGGTTGCCGTCGAGGTTGGTGAGCTGGACATCCGGAAGGAGGACGGGGAGATGATCTCCGTAGAGGTCGGCAAGGGCATTCTGCAGTTTGCCAACAACCGACTGACCCTTCTGGTGGATACGCTGGAGACCGCGGAGGAAATCGATGTCCGCCGTGCCGAGGAAGCCAAGGAACGTGCACAGGAGCAGCTGCGGCAGAAGCAGAGCGTTGCCGAGTACAAGATGTCCGAGGCATCCCTGGCCAGAGCACTGTCCAGACTGGAGTTTTCGAAGAAACACTACATATAATCCAAGGGAATCAAGGTCAAAAATGCCCCGCAAGCTTGCTTGCAGGGGCATTTTTGAATTTGAGGCCCGCTCAAAATATGAGCAAGCAGCCATTTTTCGAAGAAAAATGAGCGAATTGCGAATATTTTGAAGGATTGCGGGAGTGCGAAGCACGAAGCAATCCGGTGGATTATATGTTAAGGGCCTTTCTACAGGGATCTATCTTGAATTAGCACTCGATGCTTGACAGTGCTAACAATCGTGCTATAATGAGTTTCGATAGAAGAAATAAATCATGCGGTCACCCGCCAGCCAAGCTGTCGCGAAGCCCGCATGATAAGTAGGAGGTGTTATTATGAACATCAATAAATTCACACAGAAATCTGTAGAAGCCATTAACAATTGTCAGAAGCTGGCCATGGATCGGGGAAACCAGCAGATCGAGCAGGTGCATTTTCTCTACAGTCTCATGACCGTTGAGGATAGTCTCATTGAGAAGCTGCTGACCAAGATGGGCGTACCGAAGGAGGATTTCCTGCGGGATCTGGAGGCGGAGCTCGATAAGCTGCCGAAGGTATCCGGTGCCGGGCAGCAGTATTTCTCCCAGGGCGCCAACCGTGCCGTCATGAATGCGGAGGATCATGCAAAGTCCATGGGTGACGAGTATGTGTCCGTCGAACACATTTTCCTGTCCATCCTGAAGGAGGCAGATCCGGCGGTGAAGGAGCTGTTCCGTCGCTGGAACATCACGAAGGAGGGCTTCCTGAAGGTGCTGTCGGAGGTCCGGGGCAACCAGCGGGTGGTGAGCGACAATCCGGAGAGCACCTACGATACTTTAAATAAGTACGGATACGAAATGGTGGAGCGGGCCAAGGCCCAGAAATTTGACCCCATCATCGGCCGTGATGAGGAGATCCGGAATGTGGTGCGGATCCTGTCCCGGAAAACCAAGAACAACCCTTGTCTGATCGGCGAGCCGGGTGTCGGTAAGACTGCGGCTGTCGAGGGACTGGCCCAGCGTATCGCCAAGGGTGATGTGCCGGATTCGCTGAAGAATAAGAAGATTTTTGCCCTGGATATGGGTGCGCTGATTGCCGGCGCCAAGTACCGGGGTGAATTCGAGGAACGTCTGAAGGCCGTACTGGATGAGGTGAAGAAGTCCGATGGCGAGATCATCATGTTTATTGATGAGATTCACAACATCGTGGGTGCCGGCAAGACCGAGGGCTCCATGGATGCGGGCAACCTGCTGAAGCCGCTGCTGGCCCGGGGCGAGCTGCACTGCATCGGTGCCACTACCTTGGAGGAGTATCATAAGTACATCGAAAAGGATGCGGCGCTGGAGCGGCGTTTCCAGCCGGTCATGGTGGACGAGCCTTCTGTGGAGGACACCATTTCCATCCTGCGTGGCATCAAGGAGCGTTATGAGGTCTACCACGGCGTGAAGATCACCGATACTGCGCTGGTGGCAGCAGCGACGCTTTCCGACCGGTACATTTCCGACCGTTTCCTGCCGGATAAGGCCATCGATCTGGTGGATGAGGCCTGTGCCCTGATCAAGACGGAGATGGATTCCATGCCGGAGGAGATGGATGAGCTGAACCGGAGGATCATGCAGCTGCAGATCGAGGAGCTGGCACTGAAGAAGGAGGACGATGCCCTGTCGAAGGAACGTCTTCAGGAGCTGTCCAAGGAGCTTTCCGAGCTGAAGGACCGCTTCAATGTCCAGAAGGCCCAGTGGGAGAATGAGAAGAACTCCGTGGGCAAGGTCCAGTCCCTGCGGGAGCAGAAGGATAAGCTCAATTCCGAGATCAACATTGCCAAGCAGAGCTTTGATTACGAGAAGGCCGCCAAGCTGCAGTATCAGGATCTGCCGGCCGTGACGAAGGCCCTGGAGGAGGCCGAGCAGCTGGCCCAGAAGGAGGACGGTGCCAAGCTGGTGCATGATCGGGTGACCGAGGATGAGATTGCCCGGATCGTCAGCCGCTGGACCGGTATTCCGGTGACGAAGCTGAATGAGTCTGAGCGTGCCAAGGTGCTGCATCTGGGAGATGCCATTCATCAGCGTCTCATCGGTCAGGATGAGGCCGTAGAGCGTGTGACGGAGGCCATCCTCCGGTCCAAGGCAGGCATCAAGGATCCCACCAAGCCCATCGGTTCCTTCCTCTTCATGGGACCTACCGGCGTCGGCAAAACGGAACTGGCCAAGTCTCTGGCCCAGAACCTCTTTGATGATGAGAACGCCATGGTGCGTATCGATATGTCGGAGTACATGGAGAAGTATTCGGTATCCAGACTGATCGGTGCGGCGCCCGGCTATGTGGGCTACGAGGAAGGCGGCCAGCTGACCGAGGCTGTCCGGAGAAAGCCCTATTCCGTGGTGCTCTTCGACGAGATTGAGAAGGCCCACCCGGATGTGTTCAACATTCTGCTGCAGGTACTGGATGACGGCCGAATCACCGATTCCCAGGGCAAGACCGTGGACTTTAAGAACACCATCATTATCCTGACCTCCAATATCGGTGCCCAGGATCTGCTGGAGGGTATCGATGAGAACGGCAATATTTCCGATGCTGCCCGGGAGGCCGTGATGCAGCAGCTGCACGCCAGCTTCCGGCCGGAGTTCCTGAACCGTCTGGACGAGATCATTCTCTTCAAGCCGCTGGTTAAGGGCGATATCGCACGGATCACCGAGCTGACACTGGCAGACATCAACCGGCGTCTTTCTGACAAGCGGCTCACCGTGGCCCTGAGCCCCGAGGCGCAGAGCTATATCGAGGAGAAGGGCTTCGATCCGACACTGGGTGCCCGTCCGCTGAAGCGGTACATGCAGAAATACGTGGAGACGCTGACCGCCCGGGTGATCCTGGAAGACCGGGTCAAGGAAGGCGATACCATTCGGATCGTCGTGAAGAACGGCGAGCTCTCTGCAGAGGTGGAGGCCGCTTAAGGCCTCTTCCTTGCACAAAATTCCGTGCAGTTTGCCAAATCTAACTTTTGCTGTTCCTTTTTTCTTTGTATTCTGTATAATGTAGACTGGTTAAAAAAATATCAATGTTACACAGAAAGAAGGAGACAGCACAATGTCAGAACAACATTTCAATACCCCGGCGGAGGTAATTTCTGCTACACTGGAGGGTGGAAAGCGGAAGTCCCAGCTGCCCATCGGCAAGATGATCCTTCTCGGCATCATGGCGGGTGCCTTCATTGCCCTGGGCGGCGCCACCAGCAGCACAGCGGTGCACAATTTGTCCAATGTCGGCGTTTCCCGTGTCCTGGCCGGGTGTATCTTCCCGGTGGGCCTCATGATGATCGTCTTTGTGGGCGGCGAGCTCTTCACCGGCGACTGCCTCATGGTGATGGATGTCATGTGCGGCAAGGTCAGCTGGCAGCGCTGTCTCCGCAGTCTTGGCATCGTTTATCTCAGCAACCTTTTGGGTGCTCTGCTCATTGATGTACTGTTGTTCTATTCCGGAAATCTTGATTATTCCGAGGGACTTCTGGGGGCCTACGCCATCAAGGTGGCGCTGGGCAAGGTTTCTATCGCACCTCTCCGGGGGCTCTGCTCCGGCATCCTCTGCAACATTCTGGTCTGCATTGCGGTGCTGATGGCAGGCGCCGCCTCCGACATTGCCGGCAAGGTCTGGGCCATTTTCTTCCCGATTCTGGCCTTTGTGGTGGGCGGCTTCGAGCACTGCGTCGCCAATATGTTCTATATCCCCTCCGGCATCCTGGCAGCGAGCAACCCGGTCTATGCCGCGAAAGCGCAGGAGGCCTACGGCATCACCGCAGAACAGCTGCAGCAGCTCACCGCGCTGAACAGCCTGCACAATTTCATTCCTGTCACCATCGGTAATATTTTGGGCGGCATGCTCTTCGTGGGCATTCCGTGCTATCTGATCCAGCGGGCGTCAAGTCAGGCGCAGTGACAGGGCAGACAAAACAGAGGTGCTCTTGAAAGGTACTGATATATGATCGATACATATGGGCGTGAAATATCCTATCTGCGCTTGTCCGTGACGGATCTTTGTGATTTGCGCTGCCGGTACTGCATGCCGGAGCAGGGCATATGCAAAAAGCGTCATGAAGATATGCTTACGGAGGAGGAGATGATCCGGGCAGTGAGGGCTGCGGCGTCTCTGGGGATGACAAAGCTTCGCATTACCGGCGGTGAGCCGCTTGTAAAAAAGAACATACTCTCCATTTGCCGGCGTGCAGCAGAAATTCAGGGAATTCACGAGCTTTGTATGACGACAAACGGTATTCGGCTGCCCCAATTCGCCAAACCGCTCCGAGAAGCGGGTGTGCAGCGGCTGAATATCAGCCTGGATACCTTAAATGCGGACAAGTATGCCTATATCACGAGGCAGAGAAATTTGGGAGCTGTGATTGCCGGAATTGAGGCTGCCCTGCTGGCGGGATTTACGCGGATCAAAATCAACACGGTGCTGATCGGCGGCTTTAATGACGATGAGATTTGTGATTTGGCTGCACTGACCAGACGATGGCCTGTCGATGTGAGATTTATTGAATTGATGCCAATGCTGGATCATGCGGAGTTTGGGCCTTCTGCCTATGTGCCGTGCACGGAAGTCCTTCGGAGGCTGCCGGAGCTGCAGCCATCGGAGCAGGACGACGGTGTTGCCCGGCTGTATCATTTGCCGGGAGCGTATGGAAATATCGGATTGATCAGTCCGCTCAGCAGTCACTTTTGTGCAGACTGCAATCGCATCAGGTTGACCGCGGACGGAAAAATAAAGTCATGCCTGCATTCGTCTGCGGAGTATCCGATAAAGGGCTTGGGCTTTGAGGCGCTTGTTCAGCAGTTTAAACGCAGTATATCCGAAAAGCCTCGCTGGCACGGAGAGCTGTCTGCCGCGCATCGGAGCCGCGCAGGACGATCCATGAACCGAATCGGAGGGTGATGACCAGGGCAGAGATTTTGTGGAATCGATGCAATCACGGAGTTTTTATGGAGAATAGGAAAGACTTTACACATTTCAATGAACAGGGGCGGGCCAGGATGGTCGATGTCGGTGTGAAGGCGCCGACGCATCGTACTGCCATCGCAAAGGCACGCGTTTTGGTCAACGGTGAAACGTTTTCACTGATCAAAAGCGGCGGCATGAAAAAGGGCGATGTTTTAACGGTTGCCCAGATTGCGGGAATCATGGGCGCAAAAAGAACCTCTGATCTGATTCCGATGTGTCATCCACTGCAGGTAAACGGAATTGATCTGACTCTGACGCTGAATGAGGAGCCTTACGCGGTGGAAATCACTGCCGCGATTTCCTGCGATGGCCGGACAGGTGTGGAAATGGAGGCTTTGACCGCAGTGTCCGTTGCAGCGCTTACGGTATACGATATGTGCAAGGCGGTACAACGGGATATTGTGATCACAGATGTATGCCTGCAGAGCAAAACCGGAGGTATACACGGGGACTATCGGAAAGAAGGTCCCTGTGCTGAGATATGATCACGTTCCGCTTGATTGTTTGAGAAAGCCGTATCGTACCAGTACGGCTCTTTTTTTT
>CAVATZ010000017.1:0-36401 GCA_963591655.1 Clostridiales bacterium | reverse complement strand
CCGAGCAGCTCGGAAAGGCGAACGGCAACCGGTGCCAGTGTCTTTGTCTTCTTATCTTCCTCTGTCTTCACCTTGCCGAGGTGGGAGCAAAGGATAACCTTGCCGCCGTCAGCAATGAGCTTCTTAATGGTGGGAAGTGCAGCCACGAGACGGTTCTCGTCTGTGATCTTACCATCCTTCAGAGGTACGTTGAAATCGCAGCGGCAGAGCACTCTCTTGCCCTTCACGTTGATGTCATCTACAGTCTTCTTATTCAATCCAGCCATTCTGGACCTCCTTTTTTCATGAAAAAACCGGGATCCGGGCCCCAGAGAGGCCGGACCCCGGTTTTGTTTTTCTGTACTTTGTCCCGGCATACACCGGGTATTCTCCGTAATGCGGAAGAATTACTTCTGAAGCAGAGAACCGAAGTGCTTGATGGTTCTAACCATCTGGCTGGTGTAGGAGTTCTCGTTGTCATACCATGAAACAACCTGAACCTCAGATGTGCCGTTGCCGAGAGGCATAACCATGGTCTGTGTTGCATCGAACAGAGAGCCGTAGGTCATTCCAACGATATCGCTGGAAACGATCTCATCCTCATTGTAGCCGTAAGACTCGTTGGAAGCTGCCTTCATAGCTGCATTGATCTGCTCCTTGGTAACCTCACCCTCAACAACTGCTGTCAGGATGGTTGTGGAACCTGTCGGAGTCGGAACACGCTGTGCAGAACCGATCAGCTTGCCGTTCAGCTCAGGGATAACAAGGCCGATAGCCTTTGCAGCGCCGGTGCTGTTCGGAACGATGTTTACAGCAGCTGCACGGGATCTTCTCAGATCACCCTTTCTCTGCGGTCCGTCCAGAGTCATCTGATCGCCTGTGTAAGCGTGGATGGTGCACATGATACCGGACTTGATCGGAGCCAGATCATTCAGAGCCTTTGCCATCGGTGCAAGGCAGTTGGTTGTGCAGGATGCAGCGGAGATGATCTTGTCCTCAGCTGTCAGACCCTGGTGGTTAACGTTGTAAACGATTGTAGGAAGGTCATTTCCTGCCGGAGCGGAGATGATAACGTGCTTAGCGCCTGCATCGATATGTGCCTGAGCCTTTGCCTTGGATGTATAGAAGCCTGTGCACTCCAGAACAACATCTACACCAAGCTCGCCCCAAGGAAGCTCTGCAGCGTTAGCCTTTGCATAGATGGTGATCTTCTTGCCGTCAACAGTGATGTAATCCTCACCGGCCTCAACCTTGTCGCAAAGAGCATATCTTCCCTGTGTGGAATCGTACTTCAGAAGGTGTGCAAGCATCTTCGGAGATGTCAGGTCGTTGATTGCAACGATCTCAAATCCCTCTGCACCAAACATCTGTCTGAAAGCCAGACGACCGATACGGCCAAAACCATTGATTGCTACTTTTACTGCCATAGTAAAATTCCTCCTACATAGATGAAATCGAAAATTTCATTTCCTTTGAACAGTTACATTCTATTCCAAGGATTGTGTTTTTGCAAGTGCAAAAGCGGATTTTTGTTAAAAATTTCACTAGTTCTTTGCCGAAAATTTACTACGCCATGCTCTTGACGTAGCCTGCCACGTTGTCTGCGTGGTCGGAAATGCGCTCGAGATCCGACACCACATCCAGGAAAATGACGCCGGCAGAGGTGTTGCAGTCCCCGCGGGAAAGCCGCTGCAGGTGATGCTCGCGGATCTCCTCCTCGAGATCATCCACCTCGTCCTCGCAGTGCGCGCACTTCATGGCCATGGTGAGATCCTCATTCCGATAGGCCGCCATCGCCGCATCATAGCTCTCGTAGACCTTTTCGGAAATCTCTGTGAGATCTGTCACGCCGATCTCCGAGAAGGAGATCTGATGCTCTCTCGCGTACTTCGCCTGCTCTGCAATGTTGTCGGCATGGTCACCGGCCCGCTCAATGTCCGTGATGGCATTCAGCATATTGGTGACCTCCAGCTTCTGGGTCTCATTCAGGGAAAGGTTATCAATGCGGATGAGATAGTCCGTCAGCAGCTTCTGCATGTTGTTGATGACCTTCTCCCGGTCAAATACCTGCTGGATGCTCTCCATTCCTTCATTATTGATGAGGATACTCACAGCGGCGCGGATATTTACGGAGACAATGTCGCCCATGCTGCAGACCTCGGTCTTCGCCGCCTGAATGGCCATGGCGGGTGACTCCAGGATACGCTTGTCCAGATGCTGGATCAGCGCACGCTCCACGTCGGTATAGCCCTTTTCCTCTTCCTTCTGGGCATCCTTCGGGTTCTCCTTCACGAACTTGCCGGACAGCTTCACCAGCACCTCACCGAAGGGGAAGAGCACAGCGGTACAGGTCACATTGAATACGGTATGGAAAATGGAGATCTCCACAGCAGAAAGACTGCCCTGGAAGAAATCGCCCATCACAAAGGAAAGCACAAAGATGATGGTGCCGAAGAGAATCGCACCGGTGACATTAAAAAGAAGATGGATCACGGCCGCACGCTTTGCGGTACGGGAGGTTCCTGTAGCAGACAGCATTGCCGTCACGCAGGTACCGATGTTCTGACCCAGTGTGATGTAGAAGCCGGCGGCTCTGGGAACGGTGCCGGAAAGGGCCAGGGTCTGGAGAATGGACACGGACGCTGCCGAGGACTGGATAATGCCGGTGACCACAGCACCTGCGAGAATGCCCAGAATCGGGTTGCCGCCCATGACCTGAAAGGCCTTGGCAAAAACAGGGGAAGAAGCATAGGGAGACATGGCATCGGACATGAAGCTGAGGCCGATGAAAATGAGACCCACGCCCACGCAGAAGGCACCCACGAGATCGTCGGAGCCCTTCTTGCCGAAAAGTACGCGGAAGGCGCCGATACCGACCAGAAGCGGTGCGAAGAACTCCGGCTTGAAGATGGACATGGCATCACCGCTGACCTGGGTCAGGGAAACCATCCATGCCGTGATGGTGGTACCGATGTTGGCACCCATGATGATGCCCACGACCTGAGACAGGTTCAGCACCCCGGCATTCACGAAGCCGACCACCATGACCGTGGTGGCGGAGGAGGACTGCACCAGGGCAGTGATCGCTGCACCCAGCAGAACGGCCATCAGCTTATTGCCGGTTACCAGTCCCAGAAACTTGGACATACGTGAGCTGGCAGCCTTCTGCATGCCGTCGCTCATCACTGTCATACCATAGAGGAACATTCCGAGTCCGCCCACAAGGCTGAAGAGACTGGAAAGCAGTGTGATCGTCATATTTTCTCCTTTGAAAACCCAACGTCTATGTTGTCTTGCCTGCCGGAATGGCCGCAATCATTCGAAGTATAGCAAATCGTAAATTTCATGTAAACCGAAACCGAAAACTCCGCCGCAGCTTTGTAAACTTGACGTAAAAAAACAGCAGGCCGGAGCCCGCTGTTTGTCTAAGTCTTTCGAATGTTTATGCGATTTTTTTGCTTTCCTTACTTTTCCGCATCTGCAAATCCGTAATAGATGTCCACGCCGTCTGCCAGTCCCTCTGCCATTTTGCTGAGGGCTGCGCTGCTGTGGTCTGTGGTCTTGTCGCCGAGCTCAATGTCCACGGAAGGGATGGTGGAGTAGGCGGTCTGGGTCAGATCCATATCCATGGCACCGGAGGAGAAGATCTTGATGTCGTTCTCCTTCAGCCCGCTGATGAGACTCTCACCCAGCTTCTCATGCTTTGACCAATAGGAGGCCACCGGCTCCATAGAACGCAGCGCCTTGGGTGTGGACATGAAGAAGGCACCCTTGTCCTTCTCTGTGGAATCAAAGTGCAGTGCGATATGGCAGTCCGCCTTGTTGTTGGAAATGACGGTTCTGGCCACATTGTCCAGCTGCACATCATTTTCCGAACGGATCATCAGCACATCGTAGCCCCGGTTCAGAAGCTCCTTCCCGAGAAGGTGGGCCAGCTCCAGGGTCACCTTCGCCTCTGCCGTACCGTCCGCAAAGGTCATGCCGGAGGATACCGCCACCGCAGAGGTAGCCCCCGCCTTGGTGGTGCCGCTCGTCAGCTTCGGGCTGCCGTCGGGATGGCAGAGCGTCTTTACACTCTCACCGCCCTTGGTGCCGTGACCCGCGTTCACCGATACCGTGATGCCCTTCGGATCCTTGACATCCGTGGTATACAGCAGCGCCTTTCCGGTATTGATCTTCGAATTGGCGGCGTACTTCCAGTCCAGATTCAGCCCGATTTCCGTGGCCGCGAAGACATTTACACGCATCAGCATGCTGAGCAGCAGCACCGCCAGCACTCCCCTTACTCTTCTCATAACAGCTTCCCTCTTATTTTACAAGCGCGCTGCGCCTGTCCTTCTCTCACTTATCATGTGAAAGAATAGCGCAGTTTAATGGGGCATGCAATTGCCATTCCATTACATGCCCCTTAAGGTTTTCTTACAGCCTCAATGCACCAGCGCAGAGATGCCGAACCATATGAGAACGATCACACCCAGAACGATCCGGTAGTAGCCGAAAATCGCGAAGGAGTTCCGCCGGATGTAGCGCATCAGGAAGTTGATGCAGTAAAGGCTGACGGCAAAGGCCACCAGCATGCCCAGAAGCAGCAGTCCCCACTGGGCACCCGTAAAGCCCAGACCGTGCTTCAGAAGCTTCAGAAGGCTGGCACCGCACATCACCGGCACGCTGAGGAAGAAGGAAAACTCTGCCGCCGGGGTTCTGGATACGCCCAGCAGCATGGCACCGAGGATGGTGGCACCGGAGCGGGAGGTACCCGGGATCAGGGCCAGACACTGGAACAGGCCGATGTAGAGCGCGGTGCGGAGATCCAGCTGCTCCAGCTTCTCCACCCGGAACTCTGCCTCTGCGTTCCGGCGCTCGATCCAGATGAAGAGCACGCCGTAGATGATCAGTGTCAGCGCCACCACCACGCCGTTGTAGAGGTAGGTGTTCAGAAGATCATCGAAGAGGATGCCGATGACGGCCGCCGGAAGACAGGCCGCAATGATCTTGATCCAGAGGTTCATTCTGGAGGGCAGGATTCCCACCCTTCCGGTGCGCCGGGACCGGGCGAAGGGCCACAGCTCATGGAAGAAGCGCACCGCCACCGCACCGATGGCGCCCAGCTGGATCACCACCTCAAAGACCTCGTAGTAGTCAGCAGGCTGCTTCAGCTGTATGATTTCGTTCACCAGGATCATATGTCCGGTGGAGGAAATGGGCAGCCACTCCGTGAAGCCCTCCACCATGCCGAGGACAATCACCTTCAGGATTTCTATAAAAGTCATGATACCTCCATTTAAATGTCTTCTTAAATGTCTTCAATCTGCCAGTCAATGGGCGTCAGGCCGTTCTTCTCCAGAAAACGATTGGTCTGGGAAAAGGGCTTCGAGCCGAAAAAGCCCCGATATGCACTCAGGGGGCTCGGATGCGGCGCCTTCAGGATCAGATGCTGCGGATTCGTCAGCATTGCCGCCTTCATCTGGGCAGGACGCCCCCACAGAATGAAAACCATCGGTCTGTCCTGAGCATTCAGCGCCCGGATGGCCGCGTCCGTGAACTGCTCCCAGCCGATGCCGCGATGGGAATTGGCCGCATGAGCCCGTACCGTCAGTACCGTGTTCAGCAGCAGCACTCCCTGCTCTGCCCACTTTCTGAGATAGCCGTTGTTGGGAATATAACAGCCCAGATCGTCCTGCAGCTCCTTGTAAATGTTCTGAAGAGAGGGCGGGATATCCACACCCGGCTTCACGGAAAAGCTGAGGCCGTGGGCCTGTCCCGGCTCATGATAGGGATCCTGGCCGAGAATCACCACCTTCACCTGATCCAGATCTGTCAGGTCGAAGGCATTGAACATATCCTCCGGTGCCGGAAAAATCTGCCGCGTCTGATATTCCTGCCGTACGATGTCATACAGCTTCCGATAGTATTCCTTGGAAAATTCCGGCTTCAATGCAGGAAGCCAGTGATTTGTGATCATTGTCTGTCTCTCCGAAAAAATCCAACGGGTGTCTCTCGGAGAGCCCGTTGGATATGCTTTAAGCTATTCGTTTTCCTTAGTTCGGGCCCGTCAGCTGTCCCTGCTTGATGCTGCCGGAGCTTGTGCTCGTCACAGTGCTTGTGCTCGAACTCGAGCTGTTGGGTCCGGAGGTGCTGCCGGAAACCACGGTGCTGCTGCCGCCCGGCGTTGTCGTCGTGGTGGAGCTGTTGGTTGTGGTTGTTGTGCCGCCCGGCATGGTGCTGGTCTGCACAGAGCTCGTACCGGAGGGAGAGGTACTGCTGGAGCTGCTCGTGGTCGTTCCGCCCGGTGTTGTGCTTGTAGCGCTGCTGCTTGTGCCGCTTGCACCAGGTCCGGAGGTGCTGTCTCCCGCATTCACTGTGGTGCCGCCCGGTGCCGTGCTACTGCTTGAGCTGCTGCTTGTTGTTCCGCCCGGCGTTGTCGTCGTAGTGGAGCTGCTGCTCGTGCTCACTGCCGATGCTGTGGTCGCATTGGTGACGCCGCTGGTATCCGAGGTGCAGGCACCGCTCGGGTTAAAGGTATAGTTCACATTGCTGATGGTCAGTGTGGTATTCGCCGCCATCTTGCCGTCAGACTGCAGATAGTAATAAACATTGCCGTCCCTCAGCCAGCCCTTCACCATCTTGCCGTTGGCACCGAAGTAATAGTAAACATTGTCGATCTTCGTCCAGCCCACGGCCATCTTGCCGTTGTCTGTGTTCAGATAATACTTGTTGCCGTCGGTATCGGTCTTCCAGCCGGTGGCCATGTTGCCGTTCTTGGCATCCAGATAGTAGTAGCTGCCGTTCTGCTGGTACCAGCCGGTGGAGATGGCTGCATCCGTGCCGAAATGATACCACTTGTCCGAAATCTTCGCCCAGGTGTCGATGAGAGCCACACCCTGAGAGGTGCCGTTCGGCTGGAAATAGTACCACTTGTTGTCGATCTGCCGCCAGCCCGTCGCCATCGCGCCGTAGGACTTCAGATAGTACCAGGAGGTCTTGTTGTTGGAATCCGTCAGCTTCAGCCAGCCGGTCTGCATGGTACCGTCAGACTTGAGATAGTACCACTTGCCGTCCACCTGCTGCCAGCCCGTCGCCATGAGGCCGTTAGACTTGAAATAATGATAGTTGTTGTTGATTTTCTTCCAGCCGGTCACCATATAACCGTCGGAATCGATATAGTAATAGCCGGAAGAGGTGTGAATCCACTTCGCCTTGATTCTCGTATTGCTGGAATCATCCACATAATAGTACTTTCCCTTTTCCTGCCCCCAGCCGGCATAGGCCGCCGTGGAGAGGCTTGCAGCACTGAGCATCACAGCCAGGGCTGCAATTCCCGCTTTTCTGCCAAAGCTCATATATTTATCTTCCTTCCTCTGCATTCGCATGATTCGTTATGCTTTAATCCCTAATACTATAACATATCGATGGAATTTCGTTCCATAAATTCACTTTAAATTTTTCCGAAATTCCGTAAGATTTGGTAAGAATCCTTGAAATAACGGTACATCCGCAGGGTGTAGTCCCCGAAGCTCTCTCCCAGAGAGATTTTATAATCGCACCAGAGCGCCCAGAGCAGACCTCCGAGGCCCATATAGGCCGTCACGATGAGGCAGAGCAGGTCAATGCCTTCGCCCCCGTCGGCAATGCCGGGGCCGACAGCATTACCCCCCTCGTCTGTGCAGGGTGCCGCAAGATAGGACGCCAGCAGCTCCCGGGCCTCGTCAAAGCTCATGTAGGAGTAAATGGCGGCCATGGCGATGTCAATGAGGGGGTCTGCCATGCCGCAGTACTCCCAGTCGATCATCTTGAGTCCCTCCTCCGTGAAGATGAAATTGTCCTTCACGGCGTCGATGTGACAGATGGTCCGGGGCCGGTGCAGGCTCTCCAGCCACTGCAGCACATGTCCCGCCTTCTCACGGATCTCCGGATAGTCCTGGAAGCTGATTTCATGGCCGTCGGCCCGGCAGAGGGATTCATAGTAGCCGAGCCGCTCATGAATGTCGAAAGCATGTCCCAGCTGAATGCCGGAATTGTGCAGCTTCTTCAGCATGGCCATACAGCGCTCCCGCTCCTCCGGCTTTGCATAATCCGCGTTCCGGGCGCCCGCATAATAGCGGGAGATCTTGTAGCCGCTCTCCGGGTCAAAGTAGATCAGCTCCTCGGTGATGCCCAGGGGCTGTACTGCCTGATACACGGCAGCCTCCTGCCGCCGGTTGATGAGCTTTCCGGTGCCGGGCCCCGGAATCCGGCAGATGAAGCAGCGGCCCCGCTGGGGACTTTCGGCGCTTTCCTTCACCCGGAAGAGCCAGGACTTGTTGGTCATGCCGGCCTTCAGACAGCGGATCTCCACAATGTCCGACTCCGGCACCGCCAGCACCCGGGACACCAGCGCCATGGCCTCGGAGCCGGAATTCTCCAGATAGGAGGGGTCGAACTGCCGAAGCTCCTCCAGATTCTCGAATTCGTAGATCTGATTTTCCGGCTGCCGGTTTACATGCATGGGCGGCAGCGTCTTCAGATTCCGGATCAGCACATCCTCCCAGTAGAACTGCTCGGTGCCGGGCATGCGATAGTAGGCCTCAATGAGCGGCAGGAGCTTCGCCGAGAATTCCCGGGTGAAGTACACCGGTCCGTACATGCACCAGCTGTCCTCGCCGCCGACCTGAACGGACTTCAGGATTCCGTTTTTCCCGAAGTGCATGGCCCATTCCCGGGTCGGTCCCAGCATGAAGCTCGCGGCATACCAGGCATAGGGCTCATAGTGATGGTACATGTTCTCCCGCATCCAGTTGTCCGATGACAGAATGTAGCAGTTCTTCCCCTGCAGCAGCTCCCGGGCATGGTACAGCGTGGCCAGGGTGTTTTTGCAGGAAAATTCCGGGTTGTAGATGAGCTTCACCCCGAATTTGTCGATGAGATAGTCGAATTTTTCCTTGAGGTAGCCCACCATCAGGGAAATGTCGGTGATGCCGGCTTCATGGAGCTGCCGGATCTGCCGCTCGATCATCCGCTCACCAAAGACCGGCAGCAGGCCCTTGGGGGTCTCATAGGTCAGAGGCACAAAGCGGGAGCCGAAGCCGGAGGCCAGAATCAGTGCACTGTCCACCCGGTAGTCCGCCAGCATTTCCATGCCCTTCTCCGTGACGGAAAAGCTCACGTTTCTGCCCCGGCCGCCCTCAGCTTCGCTGCTGCGGGAGAGATAGCCCAGCGCACAGCAGGCCGTGATCTCCTGGTTCAGCTTCCCCAGCGAAACGTCCGCCTGCTTCGCCAGCTCCCGCTGGGTGCTCTCCGGCTTCTCCAGCAGTGTCCGCAGCAATATGACATAGTGATTTTCCATGGATGTCCTCCTAAGATCCCGCAAACAAAAGGCCCGTGCCTCATGTTCATTTTAATGCATTTACGCATTTTTTTGAACATGATAGCACAGGCTTTGTATTCTGGCAAGTCTGCCGCCTTAGGGCTCCGATACCTCGAAGATCAGATCGCCGTAGGACGGGAAGGGCCAGAGATCCTTATCCATGATGGTCTCCAAGGAATCCGCCGCATTCCGAAGAACACGCATTTCGCTCATAACCTTGTCATGGTAGGCATGGGCCCGCTCCTCCGCATCCCGAATCTTCAGGGACGCCTCCACGAGGGCCAGCAGCCGGGTCCGGGAGCTCTGCAGCTCCGCCAGCAGATGGGAGGCCTTCTTCAGAAGACCGGTCTGCACGGAAATATCCGCCTCCTCGCAGGCTGCCCGCACCTTGTTGATGGAATCCGCCAGCCGTGTATTGTAGTGGATCACCGCGGGGATGATCTGCTTTCCGGCGATGTTCAGCATGGCCCGGGCCTCGATGTTCACCACCTTGGCATACTGCTCATACTCCACCTCCCGGCGGCTCTCCAGCTCGGTCTTCGTGTAAATGCCGAATTCGCCGAAGAGCTTCACGGCCTTCTCGGTGGTGATGGCCGGAATCGCGTCCACCATGGACGGCAGGTTGGGAAGTCCGCGCCGTGCGGCCTCCTGCACCCACTCCTCGGAATAGCCGTTGCCGTTGAAGATGATGCGCTGGTGCTCGCTCAGCAGCTCCTTGATGAGATCATGAACAGCGAGACTGAAGTTCTCTGCCTTCTCCAGCCGGTCTGCGGCCTCCTTGAACTGCTCCGCCACGATGGCATTGAGGGTAATGTTGGCGCCCGCGATGGAATCGGAGGAGCCCACCATACGGAACTCGAACTTGTTGCCGGTGAAGGCAAAGGGAGAGGTCCGGTTCCGGTCTGTCACATCCGCATAGAGATCCGGCAGGGTATTCACGCCGGTCTTCAGGTTCTTGCCCTGCTTGGAGTTCACGGCATAGCCGGTGCCGATGAGCTGCTCCACCACATCCTCCAGCTGGGTGCCGATGAAGCAGGAAATAATCGCGGGCGGTGCCTCATCCGCACCGAGGCGGTGATCATTGCCCACATCCGCTGCCGAAAGCCGCAGAAGATCCGCATGCCGGTCCACTGCCGCCAGCACGCAGGCCAGCACCAGCAGGAACTGGATGTTGTCATGGGGTGTATCGCCCGGATTCAGGAGGTTGATGCCGTCATCCGTGGTCAGAGACCAGTTGTTGTGCTTGCCGGAGCCGTTGATGCCCTCGAAGGGCTTCTCATGCAGGAGGCAAACCAGACCGTGGCGGCTCGCTGCCTTCTTCAGCACCTCCATCACCAGCTGGTTGTGATCCGCTGCGAGGTTGGCCTCATCATATACCGGTGCCAGCTCATGCTGCGCCGGTGCCACCTCGTTGTGCTCGGTCTTCGCGGTGACGCCCAGCTTCCAGAGCTCCAGGTCCACATCCCGCATAAAGTCGGAGATCCGATGCCGGATGGCGCCGAAGTAGTGGTCATCCAGCTCCTGTCCCTTGGCCGGCATGACGCCGAAGAGGGTTCTTCCGGTATAGACCAGATCCTTCCGCTTCAGGTACTTCTCCCGATCAATGAGGAAATACTCCTGCTCTGCACCCACAGAGGGCTTCACGGACTTGGATGTGGTGTTGCCGAAGAGCCGCAGGATCCGCAGTGCCTGGGTATTGAGGGCCTGCATGGAGCGGAGCAGCGGGGTCTTGGTGTCCAGCGCCTCACCCGTGAAGGAGCAGAAGGCCGTGGGAATGCACAGAGTCACCGCATCTCCCTCATGGCGCAGGAAGGCCGGGCTGGTGCAGTCCCAGACGGTATAGCCCCGGGCCTCAAAGGTGGCCCGCAGACCGCCGGAGGGGAAGGAGGAGGCGTCCGCCTCGCTGCGCACCAGCTCCTTGCCGGAAAACTCCATCATGACCTTGCCCTCTGCATCCGCGGCAGAAATGAAGGAATCGTGCTTCTCTGCGGTAATGCCCGTCAGGGGCTGGAACCAGTGGGTATAATGGGTTGCTCCGTTTTCGATGGCCCACTCCTTCATGGCATGGGCCACGGAATCCGCAATGGTGGGATCCAGCTCATATCCCTCGGTGATGGTTTTCTTCAGCTTCCGGTAGACGCTTTTCGGCAGACGCTCCCGCATGACGCGGTCATTGAAGACGTTCTGACCGAAGATCTCTGTGATGGTTTCGTTCATTTTACATACTCCCTTAGATGTAAATGCATTCAACAGCTTCCTAAGCACTTTAACAAAGACATACGCTTCCCGCAAGCCCTTTCGCGCATACACGGCTGTGCGCAGCCGCCCCGGAACGCAGAAACCCCCGGCGGAAATTCCGTCGGGGGTATGAACTGTTTTTATTGTTTAAGCCTTACCGTCAGAGCCGAAGAGCTTGATCTTGTTCTTGCACTCCTCTACGATGGCATCTGCACCCGGCTTCAGGAGCTTACGGGGATCATAGCCCTTGCCCTTCTGATCGGAGCCTGCCTCGATGTACTTTCTGGTGGCTGCTGCGAATACCAGCTGCAGCTCTGTGTTTACATTGATCTTGGAAACGCCGAGAGAAATGGCCTTCTTGATCTGATCCTCCGGGATACCGGAGCCGCCGTGCAGTACCAGCGGCATGCTCTCGCCGATGGCCTCCTTGATGGCTGCCAGGGTATCGAAGGAAAGTCCCTGCCAGTTCTCCGGATAGATGCCGTGGATGTTGCCGATGCCGGCTGCCAGGAAGTCTACGCCCAGATCTGCAATTCTCTTGCACTCTGCGGGATCTGCACACTCACCCATGCCGACAACGCCGTCCTCTTCACCGCCGATGGCACCAACCTCTGCCTCGATGGAAAGACCGGCCTTGTGGGCTGCTGCCACCAGCTCAGTGGTCTTCTCTACATTCTCATCGATGGGATAATGTGAGCCGTCAAACATGATGGAGGTAAAGCCTGCCTCGATGCACTTGTAGCATCCGTCATAGCTGCCGTGATCCAGGTGCAGCGCTACCGGAACGGTGATGCCCAGAGACTCATCCATTGCCTTCACCATAGCGGCAACAGTCTTAAATCCGGTCATGTACTTGCCGGCACCCTCAGATACGCCGAGGATCACCGGGGACTTCAGCTCCTCACAAGCAAGAAGAATAGACTTTGTCCACTCCAGATCGTTGATATTGAACTGCGGAACTGCGTAATGTCCGGCAAGAGCCTTGTCGAGCATTTCCTTTGCATTTACTAACATTTGAATACCTCCCCAGGTAAATGATGTTTGATATGCGCTCACGCGCTTGTTAATATCTTAACACACTGCACAGAGATTTGCTATAGCTCAAGCCAAAAATTCAGCTACAGTTTTCTCCAGGTCTGCAACGGCACATACGGTGTTGTGACGGATCTCGGCGCTGCGCACCTCGGAAACCGCCTTGGGCTCCGGTACACCGGCAATCTCGGACAGCTCGTCGATGAGTTCGAACACGTCCTTCTCCGCATCCCTGCCGAGGGCCTTCATAACGGCCGGGGCAAACTTGAAGGGGCTTGCGGTGGATGCGATCACCGTCTTGGCGGCATCGCCGCTCTTCTCTCTGTACTGATCGTACACCGCCTTGGCCACAGCCGTATGCGGATCGATGACATAGCCGGTCTCCGCCTGCATTTTCCGGATGGTCTCGAAGACCTCCGCCTCCTCGGCGCTGCCGCCGGCAAAGTCCTCGGTGAAGGCCCGCATTTCCGCGGTCACCGCATAGCTTCCCTGCTCGGAAAGGGACTTCATCAGCGCCGCGGTCTTCTCCGCATCTCTTCCGGCAGACAGGTACAGAAGCCGCTCCAGATTGGAGGACACCAGAATATCCATGGAAGGAGAGCTCGTGAGGATGAACTCACGGTTCTTGTCATACACGCCGTCAGCGAAGAAATCGGTCAGCACCCGGTTCTCGTTGGAAGCGCAGAGGAGCTTCGCAATGGGCACGCCCATGTGCTTTGCAAAATATGCCGCCAGGATGTTGCCGAAGTTGCCGGTGGGCACGCAGACATTGATCTTCTCGCCCGCGGCAAGCTTTCCTGCCTTCAGCAGCTGGCAGTAAGCATAGACATAGTAAACCACCTGCGGCACGAGACGGCCGATATTGATGGAGTTTGCGGAGGACAGCACAATGCCCTTCTTCTTCAGCTCTGCGGCGAAGGCCTGATCGGCGAAGATCTGCTTCACGCCGGTCTGGGCATCATCGAAGTTGCCGAGAATTGCCGCCACATGGGTGTTGGCACCGGCCTGGGTCCGCATCTGCAGCTCCTGGAAGCGGGATACACCGTCCTTCGGATAGAAAACGATGATCTCGGTGCCGGGTACATCCTGGAAGCCGGCCATGGCTGCCTTTCCGGTATCACCGGAGGTGGCGGTCAGGATCACGATCTTATCCTCCACCGCGTTCTTCCGGGCACTGGTCACCATCAGGTGCGGCAGAATGGACAGCGCCATATCCTTGAAGGCGATGGTTCTGCCGTGGAAGAGCTCCAGGAAATAGGCATTGTCCGCCTCGTGCAGCGGGGCAATGTCTTCGGTGTCGAATTTCTCATCGTAGGCCGCTGTGATGCAGCTCCGCAGCTCCTCCTCGGTGAAATCGGTCAGGAAGGCCTTCATGACCTCATAGGCCAGGTCCTGATAGCTGAGTGCAGAAAGCTCTGCCAGACTCTTGTCCAGCACCGGCAATGTCTCCGGCACAAAAAGACCGCCGTCCTTCGCAATGCCCTTCAGGATTGCCTGGGATGCGGTGATACCTGTTTCCTGACCTCTGGTTGAATTGTAAAGCATAATTTTCTCCTCTTTTGTCCTTCCTCAGGCTGTCGCCGACTTATCCAGAAGGCTCTGAATCTTTGTCTTCATCAGGTCAAAGGCCACATCGTTCATGCCGCTGTTGATGACGATGTCCGCCTGCTGCCGGGTGGGCTCCACATAAAGATAATGCATGGGCTTCACCGTTGTGAGATACTGCTCGGAAATGTCCTCCACGTGGCGGCCCCGCTCCTTCACATCCCGGATGATCCGCCGGATGATGCGCTCGTCGGCGTCTGCCTCCACATAGATCTTGATGTCAAAGAGGGAACGAAGCTCCGGATTCTCCAGCACCAGAATGCCTTCTACAATGATGATCTGGGAGGGCTGCAGTGTGATGGACTCTGCCGTGCGGTTGTGCTCCGCATAGTCGTATACCGGACACGCAATGCTTTCTCCCCGGCGCAGCGCCTTCAGATGGCGGATGAGAAGATCCGTCTCAAAGGCTTCCGGATGATCATAATTTTCCTTCTGACGCACCTCAAAGGGAATGCCGTCATTGGATTTGTAGTAGTTGTCATGGTAAATCACCGTGACCCGATCTCCGAAGGCATCCTTCAGTCGGTTCGTGAAAGTGGATTTTCCGGAACCGGAGCCGCCGGCAATGCCGATCATAATACAGGAATTCATATGTCCTCCCCCTCTTATCCATAGTTAGGATAGATTTAAGCACAAACCCGCGGCAATTTCAACCGCCAGATGCTGAAGTAAAGCAGAATCGTCGTCCACAGCAGCATAAAAACCAGGCTGCAGATCCACATGGTCCAGAGTCCCACGCCCAGCTCCCCCCGCATGTAAAAGAGGAAGATAAAGAGCGCCACACTGAGAATTGTGAGGATATAGGACAAGGTTGCCGCGCCGAAGGTGCTGCGGCTGAAGGCGGAAGCGGCAATGCCGATGGCCGCCAGATACAGTGCCGTTACAAAATAAAATACAATCAGCGCCAGCAGCTGCAGCGCCCCCACACCGCCGTAAATGTATACCGTGGCCAGTGACGGCGCGGTGCTGGCAAGAAGCAGCAGCACCTGGTCGAGGGCCGCCAGGAGCTTCCCCCGGATCAGCGCCGCCGGTGTCAGCCCGGTGCTGAGAAGGATACCCAGGGTCCGCCGCTCCCGCTCTCCCGTCACGGCAGAGGCCGTCAGGGCCGGCATCAGCAAAAGGAGCAGCAGGAACTCCAGTCCGGCAATGAGACTGTAGATCCGCAGAAAATCCCCGTAGGCAATTTCTCCCGTCTGCCGTGCCCCGGCCTGGAGGGAATACAGGTTGATCACCACCAGAATGGAAAGCACGGCATTCATTGCGGTCAGCAGAAGCGGCAGGATGTAGCTCCGGTTCTGCTGCAGGATTTCCTTCTTATAGATCGGATTCTGCTTCATAGCCGCTGATCCTCCTTTCCGTTTCCTCGCCGGAGAGGCTCCGGAACAGTGCCTCCAGATTTCCCTGCTCCCGATGGAAGCCGCAGACCGGCACCCCGGCCATCACCAGATCCTCCAGAAGGCCTGCCTCCTCGGTTGCAGCTCCTTCAAAATGAATCAGCAGCTCCCGGTTCCGGATGCTCAGGGCATGAACGCCCGGATTCTCCTTCAGGACCCGGATGGCCTCGGTAATGGCCCCCTCCACCGTAATGATGATGGGACTGGAGGCATTGACCCGGCGCTGCACCTCTCCGAGACTTCCCGCCAGTACCAGTCTGCCGCCGTCCAGGATACCGATATCCGAGCAGATCCCGCTGACGTCCGAAAGCACGGAGGCCGTCATAAACAGTGTGGTGCCCTCGGCGGAAAGCTCCGACAGAATCTGCCGCAGGGTACTGCGTCCCGCCGAATCCATCCCCTTCATGGGCTCGTCCAGCAGCAGGAGTGCCGGTGTCGGCAGCAGTGCCCGCACCAGAGACAGCCTTCGCCGCTGTCCGGGGCTCAGACTGTCTGCCAGCTGGGCCTCGCGGCCGCTGAGTCCCGCCATTTCCAGCAGCAGATGGATACGGTTCTGTACCTCCGCTCCGGAAAGGCCGCAGCAGGCCGCGAAAAAGTCCATGTATTCCCCGACGGTCATGGCCGGAAAGCTGCCTGGATCAGCGGGCACATAGCCCACGTCCGTCCCGGATACGGCGATGCGCACACTGCCGCCGTCCCAGGTCTCCAGCCCCGCCAGAATGTTCAGCAGGGTGCTTTTTCCGGCACCCGCAGCGCCCACCAGACCGTAGGCCGCGCCCCGGGGCACCCGCAGGCTGAGCGCCTCCAGCACGGTCTTCTCACCGAAGCACTTCAGAAGCTTCTCTACCTCAATCATCCTCTGTTTCCTCCGACTGTATGCTGAGCACTGCACCGCTTTCTGTCTGGACACTCTGCTCCCGGCAGCGCACCAGCAGCATGGGAAGATACTGCCGCTGCCCGCTGTTGTCGTTTCTGGGCGTATAACGCACCTGCAAAGCATTGCTGTCACTGAGATAGGGGGCCAGCTGCTCCCCGTCCAGCGGCTCCGTCAGGGAAATGCTGTCATAGCCGCCGCTTTCGTAGTTATAGAAGCAGATGCTGCCCCGGAAAAGCGCAAGGCCGCTGTCCGCTGTATCCGCCAGCTGCACGGCCGTCATGGCCCGAAGGCCTGTGATCTCTGCATTGTCCCCCAGGTGATAGGTCAGTATCGTGCTTTCCTTCCCGGAAATGCTGTTGCTGCGCTCCTCATAGTCGCCGCTCACAAGCTCCGGATCCCGGCTGAGCGCCGCATAGCTCCGGTCCTCCCCATCGATTTCCGACAGCGGCAGTGCTGCTGTCACCATGGTGACACCGTAGCTTTCCACGCCCTTGCCCAGTACGAAATCCGCACTGTCCTCCCGGACAAAGCCGATCAGCCGCGCATTGGAGAAGTAGCCGCTCATGTTGTTCTCAAGATAATAGCTTAGGAAGCTCTGCCCGCTGCCGCCGGTGCAGAGGGAGGCAAGGTAGCTGCTCTGGCCCACCGGCACCTGCAGCACCGGAAGCCCGTCCAGTGTCACGCTTTCTCCTGCCGCCAGGCTGCCGATCGGGCAGAGTCTGCCGTACAGAAGCACCGCCGCATCCGTAAGGCTCTCTCCCGTATTGTTCTGAATCGTTCCCCGCAGCTGCTCGCCGTCCAGGGTCAGGCTTCCCGTAAAGCAGCCCTCGCCGTTGGGCATCTTGTTGTGCAGCTCGAAATATCCCGCCGTAAAGGGCTCCTCATTCCGCATATCCAGCCGGGTGGATTCTCGGTCATAGAAAATGTCGGTGCAGGCCGTGTCCTGACTGTCCGCCAGCTTCTGCAGATCCCCGGCAAAGCCCTCGCCGCGCTGCACCGGATAGACGTAGTACTCTGTGCGGATCTCCAGGCCGCAACGATTCCGGTCCGAGGAGCGCACATTGATATAATCCGTCTCATCCACCGACTCCGCTGAAACATCCCTGAGCTTGGCATAGGTCAGAAAGGTGCCGTTGAAGCGGGTGGAAATCCCCAGCACCCAGATGCCCAGGGTGAAAAACACCGACAGCAGCAGCACAGAGGGACGATACAGCCGCAGCGCCCCGCGGCTCCGCATCAGGTAATAAAGGAGCGGCCCCGCCAGCAGCACATAAGCGAAAAGCAGCAGCATGTACAACCCTGCATGGGGGAGCTTGCTGAGATCGGAAAGATTCATGAGCCCCTCCAGACTTTCGTACTGGGCCAGACTCTGCTCTGCCGAGGAAACAGAAAGCTCTGTCAGTCGGCCCTGGCCCAGCACTGCCGTCAGCACTGCCCCGGCATAGTCCTCATGCTCCGTGGCAAAGCGCTGCAGCTCGCAGAAATCATAGGCTGCCGCCGCAACGAGACCGGAGCCCTCGGAAAGCTCTGTCAGAAGCGGCAGCCCGTCCATGGAGAACAATTCCCGTCCGTTTTCCAGATATACGGGCGACAGCCACAGGGAATAGCGCTGCTCTCCGCTGTCCGTTCCCAGAAGGGAGGCCGCTGTGGTCAGTACCCGGGCGGGCACCAGCGGCTGCTGCAGCAGCGCCGAAAACCAGGGTGACATGGCGGCTGCCCCGTTTTTTCCGCTGCCGAAGATGAGGATGCCGCCGTTCTCTGCCCAGCGGCGAAGACAGCGGGCCTCCGCCTCGGATACCCGGCTCATATCAAAGTCTGTCACCAGGATCACGTCCAGCTGGTCCAGCTCCGTCTCATCCTTCGGCAGATTGCTGCTGTCCAGCGTCACCGTTCGGGTATGCAGCAGCCCGTCATTCAGCCTGACATCATTAAAATAAGAAAGCTTCTCCGGGTTGTCCGACAGGATTCCCAGCAGCAGCTCTGCACCGCTCTGGTTCACGTCCAGACCGATGCGGCGGCTGCCCAGCACCGTGCCGTCCCGCCGCACGGCCTTCACCAGAAGCTGGTTCACCTGACCGCCCAGAGCCACATTCACCTTCAGCTCCGCACTGCTGCCCGCCTCCGCAATGGCCTGGTAGCGATACTGATAGAGGCGCTTGTCGGAATCCGCCATATAGACATAAACATAGCCGGAGAAGGTCTCCTCCTGGGTGTTGTCCAGCACAATGGTCAGCGGAAGGTAATGTCCTGCCTTCGCCGTGTTCTGGTAGCCATAGGTCACCTCCAGGTTTACCGCGTCCGCCCGGGCCGGGAAGCAGACCGCCAGCAGAAAAAACAGCAGCATGAGAAAAAGACCGGCGATTCTGCCGGTCTGTCCTTCTGCCTTCAGGTATCCTCTACTCCTCATCCTTCTTCTCCGCTGAAAAATCCTCCTGCCGTTCCTCATAGTGCAGCGGCAGCTGTACCGTAAAGCAGGTGCCGCCCAGCCCGGAGCTCACCGACACCCGTCCGTGATGCATCTCCGCAATGTTCTTCACAATGGCCAGCCCCAGACCTGTACCGCCGACGCTGCTGGTGCGGGAGTGCTCCACCCGGTAAAACTTGTCGAAGATCAGCGGCAGCTCCTTCTCCGGAATCACATATCCGTAGTTGGTGACCCGCACGGTCACCGCGTCCGCCTCCCGGTGCAGCTGCAGCAGCACCCGCTTGCCCTCCGCACCGTACTTGATGGCGTTGCTGATGAGATTGTCAAAGAGCCGGGCCAGCAGATCGCCGTCCGCCTCCATCAGGAGACTGTCGCAGTCCGACAGAAGCTCATAGCTCAGTCCGTTCCGCGCAAAGCTGGGATAGCTTTCCTCACAAAGCTGCGCCAGAAGCTGCACAATGTCCAGCTTCGTGATGTGCATATTGACACGGCCGTAGCTCAGCTTCGTGAAGCCGAAAAGCTCCTCAATCAGCTTCTGCAGCCGCCGGGCTTTGTTGTATACAATTTCTATGTATTTCTTCTGCTGCTCCGGTGTCAGTCCCTGCTGATTTTTCAGAATGTCCAAATACCCGAGGATGGAGGTCAGCGGGGTCCGCAGATCATGGGCCACATTGGTGATGAGGTCCGTTTTGGACTGCTCCGTCTGCCGCTCCCGCTCGATGAGCTCCCGGATATCCCGCTCCATCCGGGTAATGGAGGCGGCGATGTGGCTGAGCTCTCCCTCTCCCGGAATGTACAGCTCCGTGCTGAGATCCCCGGCGGAAATCTGCTCCACCGCCCTGGCCAGCTTCTCGATGTCCCGGGCCGTACGGCTCTGGAGTACGATAAAGCAGAGGGTAAAGAGCACGATGCCCAGCAGCACAAAGAGCAGCACACTGAGCTGGGAGCCAAAGGCAAAGCGCTGCACCATCTGGGAATCGCTGCCGTTCCGATAGAGATATGCGGAAAAGCTCGTGATGTTGGTCACCAGAATGGTCAGCACCAGCGCTGCCACCGCCGCCGAGATGCCGATATGGATCAGGAGCTGCAGCATATAGCCCCGGCCCACGGGCCGGAAAACATATTTTCCTCCGCTCTGCTCTCTCACCTGCTTCTTCTCCATGACTTACTTGTCGATCTTGTAGCCCACACCCCAGACAGTGGAAATGATCTTGTTCTCCCGCTGGTCCTCCTTCATCTTGCCCCGAAGACGCCGGATGTGCACCATCACCGTGTTGTTGGCCTCATAGACCTTCTCATTCCATACCTTTTCGAAAATCTCATCCGTGGAAAAAACCTTGCCGGGATGGGAGGCCAGCAGGAAGAGGATGTCAAACTCAATGGGGGTCAGCTTAATGTCTTCACCGTCAATGGTGACCTTGTGGTTGTCCTTGTTGATGGTCATTTCCCGAATGGTGATCTCATTGTTCTGGAACTGCCCGGCCGCATTGGGATTCAGCTGGGTATAGCGCCGAAGCTGGGACTTCACCCGGGCTGTGAGCTCCAGGGGATTGAAGGGCTTGGTGACGTAGTCATCGGCACCGCCGGTCAGTCCCACGATCTTGTCGAGATCCGTGGACTTGGCCGACAGCATGATGATCGGCACATTGGACGTTTCGCGGATCTTCCGGCACATGGTAAGCCCGTCCATCCCCGGCATCATGATGTCGAGCAGCACCAGATGGATCTCCTGGGAAGCCAGGAGCTTCAGTCCGTCCTCTGCATTGTAGGCCTTGAATACATGATAGCCGTCGCTGACCAGGTAGATCTCCACCAGCTCCGCGATTTCCTTCTCATCATCCACCACCAGAATATTGATTTCTGCCATTGTTTCTCCTTTAACATTTGCGGATTAGTAACATCCCAGTATTCTCAGCGCCGCGGCCTGGTCCGTGAGGCCGTTCAGGGCATTGATCACATTGGGATCCGCCAGCGAGCCCTCCACGTCCACGAAGAAGCGATACTCAAAATTCCGCTCCGGGATAGGCCGGGACTGGATCATCAGCATGTTGACATTGTTGAAAATAAAGTTGCCGAGGGCGTTGTACAGAGCACCCGGCTGATGACTGGCCTCGAAGCAGATGCTGATCTTCGCGGCCTGTGCGCTGTAGGTCTTCCCCTTCCCCACGATCAGGAAGCGGGTGGTGTTCTGCTTCTGGGCATTCACGCCCCGCTGCAGCACCTCCAGTCCGTAGAGCTCCGCGGCCTCCTCGCTGGCAAGCGCCGCTGCCGTCCGGTCGCCGCTCTCCGCCACCTGTTTGGCCGCCAGCGCCGTATTCAGCACCGGCACCGCTTCAATTTCCGGATGTGCCTCAAAGAAGGCGCTGCACTGACCGATGGCCTGGGCATGGGAATACACCCGGCGAATCTCTCCGGGCACGGCCCCGCTGATGCCCAGAAGCGCATGCCGGATCAGAAGATCCGTCTCTCCCACAATGGCACAGTCCGGGTAACGGAGCAGCAGGTCGAAATTGTCCGTCACCGCGCCGTGGGAGGAATTCTCAATGGGCAGCACCGCATAATCTGCCTCTCCCTTGTTCACCGCCTCCATGGCATCGTGCCAGGTCTTGACATTATAGAACTCAGAGTCTGCCGAAAAGCTCTTCCGCGCGGCGATATGGGCATAAGCGCCCTCCACACCCTGGTAAACCACGCGCTTGCCGACGAAGTCCATGGCCGGAACCTGTTCAAAGCCCAGGTCCATGCGCCGTCCGCTCTCCTGCAGAATTTCCAGCTGCCGCCGCCGGGAAAGGGTCATGAGTTGCGCATAGAGCTCCCGCACGCCCTTTTTGTCAAAATCGGAATGCACAAAGGAAGCCACCGCGTCCAGCTTCTGCTTTTCCCGCTCCGGATCCAGCACCTGCTTGCCGGTGCGGATCTTGTCCCGGGCCACCTCCTCACAAAGGGCCATTCTCTTCTCATAAAGGGCCGCCATCTGGCGGTCCACAACGTCCAGCGCGTCTCTTAATTCCAGTAAATTCATGCCTTCCCTTTCTTCTCTTCCTGCTGCAGCTCATCCAGATAGGAAACGATCAGTCCCCGGGTATAGGCCCCCACCTGCTTCCGCTCCGTCTCCGGCAGCTCGCTGAGCAGAATGGGCTTTCCGATCTTTACCCGCACATGCACCGGAGAAATCCAAGGGAAATGTGCCTCCAGGATGTCCCGGGTATGGAGCATGGCAACGGGAATCACCTTGCAGCCGCTCTTCTCCGCAATTTTGAAGGAGCCCTCCTTAAAGGAAAGCATATCCCTTTCATCCTCGCCCTTGGACCGGGTGCCCTCCGGATAGATCCAGATGGATGTGCCCGTCTTCACTAGCTTGATGGCGTTGATGATGATCTTCAGGTTCTGCTTCAGGTTGTCCCGGTCGATGAACTGACAGTGCAGCAGCTTCATCCAGCGCGGCAGCAGCGGCACCTTCTCCAGGTCATCCTTGGAAATGAAGCCGGTGGGTCCCTTCACCAGACTGTAGCCGATGACAATGTCGAAGAAGGAACGATGGTTGCCCACATAGAGCACCGCCTCATCCTCCGGGATGTTTTCCAGTCCCTCCACCTCATAGGTCACACCGGCCGCCGACAGCACCCGCCGGAACACGCCCTTGACCTGTGAAAGCACATACATATCCTTTTCCCTGCCCTCCGGCATGGTCCGCAGCCTGAGGAGCCGCCAGCTCCCCAGCGTCAGAAAGGACACCACCGTCAGCAGCACCAAAATCAAATGCAGCATCTCAACCTCCTGTCATTACAGCCTTTCCTTAGAGTACATCCGAGAAATGCGGGCGAAGCTTCGTGAAGAAGCGGAGCCCCACCACAAAGAGCAGCAGTGTCACAATCCAGAAATAGATGCCCAGGGTGGGCCGCATCCAGAAGGGATCCCCCGTGATCATGGAATCCCGGTAGCCCGCCACGATATAGTAGAAGGGATTCAGCTTCAGCACCGTGGCCACCCAGGGTGCCCGGCTGGTGAACAGCGTCTCATCATACATGATGGGGCACATCCAGATGCCGAACTGCAGAAGGATGCCGACAATCTGCTGCATATCCTTAAAGAACACGTTGATCGCACTGGTGAGATAGGAAAGCCCCAGCGCCAGCATAGCCGCCGCGAAGCTGTAGTACACGATCTGCAGCCAGGAAATCTGGGGCAGTCTGCCGTTGGCCAGATAAAAGACCACCATCACCGCAATGAAGAAGAGATGCACGAAGCCGCAGGAAAGCAGCTTGATGATGGGCAAAAGCTCCACCGGGAACACCACCTTTTTCACGAGATAGCTGTACTCCTGCAGGATACCCGTCACCATGTTCATCACTTCAGAGAAGAAGAACCAGGGCACAATGCCCGGAATCAGCCAGGTGGTGTAGCTCACATCCGGCACCGGCGGCGCCGATTTGAAGCCGTAGGGGCCGAAGATGAAGGCATAGATGGCGATAGTCACCAGCGGCTGGATGAACATCCAGACGATGCCGAAATAGGAGCCCACGAAGCGCTTCCGGAAATCCGCCTTGGCGAGATCCCAGATCATGCGCCGCCGGCCCTTTATATTTTTCAAAAGATTCAGGATCGTATGCATGATTTTCTGTAGAATACCCTTTCTATCGTGTTTCGTTCCTTATACTGTACCACAAATCCGCACAAAGAAATACAGGAGAAGCCCCAGGCTCACGAAAAGCTCCGGCAGCAGCAGCCGGGAAAGCCATTTCTCACCGCCACCGGGTCTCCCGCCGGTCAGCGTGCACAGCAGCATCGGCAGCGCCGGCAGGAAGTACCTTCCCTGGACGCCCAGCGCATAGTCCGTCCGCTTCGGGGTATAGGCCGACAGCATGGTGAGAAGAATCACCGTGCAGAGCAGCAGCGGCGTCACCAGCAGCCATACCCGGGACATGGTCGTCAGTCCGCAGCCGCCGACTTCCTTTCCCCGTAACCGGTCGCCCAGAACGGCAGACAACAGCACCGCAAGATAAAAGAAAAGCACCAGCAAAAGCGGCGTACACAGCTTCATATCGAAGTGCCCCATGGGACTGCCCACCATGGTGAGCAGATATTCCCCGCCCTTGATCATCAGCGTATTCCGGAGAATCTTCAGCAGCACCACCGGCATGCGGAGGAGCTCCAGGAGATCATAGGTTTCGATCACCGGTCCCGTGGTGCCCCAGCTGGTTTCGTGCACCGCCCCGGCCCCCGGCAGATACTGCAGCAGGGTCTGAAAATTCACCAGCACCAGCGACAGCACCATGAGAAGCCCCACGCCCAGAATGGACAGCAGCCACTGTCCGGGATGCCGCCAGCGCCGCAGCGGAATGCTGAGGCAGGCCAGGAACAGTATGCTGTATACCATCTTGCAGGGCGAAAGCATTAGCGCCAGAATGCCGATCTCCAGAAAATCCCGCCAGCCGATGTATTTCTCCGACAGGCTGTGCTCCAGGATCACCGCCGTGAGATAGAAGCTCAGGCCCAGGATATAGGCATCATAGGAGAAGGAGCTCACCAGCTCCAGCAGCATGGGAAACAGGGAAACCGAAAAGAAAATGCCCTTTCCCACCGGCGTCCGTCGCACCGCCGCTGCCCCCAGCAGCGCAAAAAAGAGGAGGTTCATGAAGCGTCCCAGAAACAGGAGCCCGTAGCCGCCAAGCCGCAGAAGCCGCGCCAGCGTTATGCCCAGCGCCGGCAATAAATACGCCAGCGGCGTGGTGTGTACCGGCTGCTGCAGCGTATAGTGATAGCCCGTTTCCCCCGTAGAGAAGATCCCCCGCCGCCAAAGCTCCTCATAGCTCTTCCGGGTCAGGGTCATGCCGATGACGGTGGCGTTGTCCGGATCGTCATCTCCGGGCCAGTCGTCAATGAACACGTCCTCCGTCCGAATCCGGAGATGCCCCTCATCATCATAAAGAGGCTTGGGTGTCTGCAGGATCTTGCCGGAGAGCTCATAGGCCCCCACATAATGTAGCACCTCATCCGGCGCCGACAGCGGCGACAGCACAAAGGAGTACAGAAGCCCCGCCGCAAGAATCGTCAGAAAATACAGACGCTGCAGAGGCCAATGCCGGCGGAAGCCCTGGCAGAGCCCAATGAGAAGCCCAAGCGCCAGTGCTGCCAGCACCAGCAGCCAAAGCAGCAGAAAGCCATCCCCGGCAGCCGTCAGTTCCTGTAGCCAGTTCCTCATTCCGACTGCCTCGTTTCCTTATTTGAATCCGAATCTGAGTCCAAAACCGACTCCTCGTCCCGGGGGGGCTGTTGCTCTGCCGCAGCGGTCTGCTCCCTTTCCTGCTCTGCGAGCGCCAGCTCCTGCACGAGCGTCTTCAGCCGCTCCTCCAGTGCCCCCAGCTTCATGCTCATATTAAAATTCTTCACGAGAAGAATAAATATAATGAAAAGGAAGAGGAAATTGGGTGTGGAATAGATGCCCAGCAGTCCCGCCAGCGTATCCGGCAGCACCGGAAACAGGGCGAAGACCACGAACATAAGGGACAGCAGCAGCCAGAACACGGATTCCTCAATGCTGATCCGGGAACGGCGGATTTTATGATTGATCAAAGCGCAGGTTCCCACCGAAACCACGATGAGAACCAGACGAAACAAGGCAGTCATTTCGATGTTTTCCTCCAATAGCCGGGATTCATGGTGAGACGCTGCACCAGCTTCTCCGGCAGCCTCCGATAATTCTTCCCCAGCTTATAGCCCAGGAGCTTGCAGAAGGAGCGCCATCCCAGGGGAAGCAGCAGCCAGGGACGCCCCTGCCGCAGCAGCGTCACCGCATTCCGGCACACCATGCGCGCGCCCTCCCCTTCTGAGGAAACTCCCACAAAAACCTCCGGATGGTCTGCCTGGGACACGCCCAGGTCGAAGTTCCGGTGCAGCTGCTGCAGCCCGGAATAATGATGGGCATGGTAAACTGCCGCATCGGCAGCATAGCAGCTCTTGTAGCCCGCCTGCAGCATGGTGCAGGCAAAGACCATATCCTCATTAAAGATGGCCGGACTCACAAAGCCGCCCAAAGCGTCAAAAACCTCCCGGCGGTACATACAGCATACATCCGACTGGAAATAGGTCTTGATCCCCAGTGTCGGCAGATCCGTCATACTCTTCACCCGGCTCTCGGCCGGGTAGTTGAACTGCCGGGCGAAAACCTCGTCAAAGGCACTTTCCTCCGTGGCCAGCTGCCGCCCGTAAACCGCCGCAATCTGCGGATCCCGGGAAAAGGCCGCCAGCATCTGCGAAAGCAGCTCCGTATCCCGGGGCACCGCATCGTCCGTCATCATCAGGAAATACGGCGCATCAGAATAGGATACGCCCAGATTCCGGGTCGCGGCATGATCAAATTCTTCCTTTCGGATGTGATGCACCTCCACCCGGGTGCTTTCAATGGAGGCCGCATCCAGATAGCGTGCCTCCGTATTGATGACGATGATTTTCCGGGGCGGCACACTCTGCTTCTCCAGCATTTCCAGCAGTCGGAAAAACTTCCGTCCCGGCTTATAGGTGGGAATGATCACATCAATCGCTTGTTCAACCCGCATTTTATTCTCCCAGGCTCCTTTCCCAGCGGCGGCAGGCCCGCAGTGCGAAGGCCGTAAACAGCAGGAAAAGCAGCAGCATCAGTAAAACATAGTTCAGGGAACCCCCAAAAAGCGCCATGCGCTGCACCATCCGTCCTGCCGTCAGCAGCGCCGCCATCGCGGCCAACACATAGCCGCAGAAAATCTCCCGCTGGCAGCGCAGCGTCACCAGAATGTAGTACTGCACATTGGCCAGGGCATAGAGCCCGCCGCCGAGGATCAGCAGCACAAAGCTCCGCCGCTCGCTGAGGAAGCGTCCCGTGTAGCCGCCGCCCAGAAGCCACTCAAAAATCCGCAGTCCCAGACCGCCGAAAAGCAGGGCCCCCAGTGTGATGACAATCGCCAGTCCCGACACCGCGAGAAGCATGAAGCGGCAGCACCTCCGGAAGCTTTCTTTTTCTCCGCCACTGTAGTCCGCCGCCAGCCGGGTCAGCATGGGCCGCACCAGAAAATTCGCAATGAGGTAAATGAAGGAGGTGGGCATGAACAGAATATTGAAAATGCCCGAAACCTCTGCGCCCATACCGCTGTCCACCGCATACTTGGATGCGGAAAAAATATAAAAATCCAGAAAAACCGAGAAAAACAGGAGCCCGGTCTGCTTCAGGAGCCTGAAGACATTATCCCGGGCTGCCGTACCGCGCCGCACCGTCTCCGGCAGAGGCCGCACGCCGAAGCACCAGATGCCGAAAAGCTGCGTGAGATCCGCCAGAAAACAGCTCAGCAAAAGATTTCTCCCGATGCCGAGACTCAGCAGCATCACAAGCACCGACAGCAGCGTCCGGAAGCAGAGGGACTGACCGCAGCGATAGAGAAGCCCCTGGCGCTGCAGCTCCGACTCGTAAACATCCGCATAGCCGTCCAGAATTTTCCAGCCCGACAGCAACAGAAGGATCATGGCCCGACGGGAATCATACTGCCCGGAAAGGCACATATATCCGAGGAATCCCAGCACACCCAGCAAGGCCAGCCCGGAGGTCAGCCGACGGGTCCGAAGATAGTCTCCGAAGCGATATTCCGGCTTCATGTCGGTGATCTGGAAGGGACGAATGCCGAAGTAGGACACGATGAACATCTGCTGTCCCAGCGTGGAAAAGCCGAAGCCGAAGATGCCCCCGTCCCGGGCACCCGCCAGACGAATCACCGCAAAGGCCAGTACCATGGAGGCCAGCGCATACACCAGACTGCCGACGGCATTCCACAGCACGTCATTTTTCCAAAGCTTCGTCACCTATTTATACGCTCCTCTGAAATTCTGCACCAAAAGGATGGACACCAGCATCCGCAGCATATAACGGATGGCATTCATGGGCCGGAGGTAGGACTCTCCCGCCAGCCGGTCCTCGATGGTCACCGGGGCCTCCGCCACCCTGGCGCCGTTCTTCATAAGATAGGAAATGGTATCCGGCTCCGGGCCGTAGTTCAGCTTCTCCGCGAAGCTCTCGATGACCCGGCGGTTGTACATCCGGAGGCCGCAGGTAGGGTCCGTCACCCTGCGTCCCGTGGTGAGGAAAATGGCCGCGGAGATCATCCGGGAGCCGATTTCCCGCATGGAGCCGCCCTTTTTCTTCTCCAGAAAGCGGGAGCCCAGCACGATGTCATAGTCTCCCGCCTCCATGGTTTTGCGCAGCGCCGCCACATCCTCCGCCCGGTGCTGTCCGTCGCCGTCAAACTGCACCGCATAACGGTAGCCCCGGCGAAAGGCATATTTCATACCGGTCTGGAAGCAGCCCGCCAGGCCCAGATTCACCGGCAGGGCGATGTAGTGATAGCCCATTCTTTCACAGAGGGCCTCCGTGCCGTCGGTGGAGCCGTCGGAGACAATGATATAGTCCGCGCCGTCTCCATGCGCCGTGATATCTGCCACCACCCGGGGCAGATTTTCCGCCTCATTGTAGGCTGGAATCACCAGCAGCACACTGCTCTGCTGTTTACATTCTGCATTCCACATATTTTCTCGTCATATAGCCGCAAAGGGGTGCCGTATCCTCCCGGATCTCCTCCCCCGCAAAGCAGCACAGGGCACCGGAAACCATGGGCACACCTGCCAGCTCCGTAAAGGCTACCCCGCCGCTGAAGCGGGGATTGCATTCAATAAAATAGTACACACCGGAGCCCTCGCCCCGGATAAATTCAAAGTTCACGCAGCCCAGAATATTGAGCCCCGCAGCGATCTGCCGACAGGCCTCTGTCAGGGCGCTGTCCCGAAAAACCCGCACGGAGAGTCCGGCACCGTTGGGTGTCCGCAAAAGCTCCTCCCGGGGTACCGCCACGCAGTGTCCCTTTCCGTCCCGCAGCACATCCACCGTCACCACATGCCCCTTGATCAGAGGCTGCACGATGTAGTTCTCCAGGGCGCTGTCGTCCATCCGGCCGGGATCGCAGATATTGGAAAAAGCGAAGCCCAGCTGATCCTCCTGGAAAATCCGGTAGAGTCCGCTGGAGGAACGGCCGTTGACGGGCTTCAGAATCAGCGGATAGGTCACGTTTTCGAAGTCAATGTCGGCAGCCCGGCGGCTGGGGATGATGCGCACATTTCCCTTGAGCTCCGGATGGGAAAGCCCCCGGAGAATGCCGTTCACCTTCATGCTGAGGGACAGCTTGTCCCGGAGCAGCGTGATTTCCTCCTCCCCGGACATGCAGAGACATACGCCGGCGGCTTCGAACACATCCCGATGCCGGTTCAGGGCATCCACCTCCAGATCCGTCAAGGGCAGAAGATAGCGAACGCCCTCCTCCCGGCAGATCGTCTCCAGCGCGGCGATGTACTTCTCCTCTTCCGCGGACAGCGGCACCTGCACAAAGCGCGCCACCTCCTTGGAAGCGGGAATCCAGTTTTCCTCATAAATATCCGTGCCGATGACCCGGTGTCCCATGGCCTTCAGTTCCCGGATCACGCAGTCCGCCGAAAAGGAGCCGATGGCCGTCACCAGTACTGTTGTTTTCTCCATAGTCCCGTTCCTCCTTTGCGCAGCTTCTAGTCCGGTCTTCCGTTCAGAATGATCCGGCAGATTCTCTCCACATCCGCCATCTCCAGGTCCGGATAAATGGGCAGCGTCAGGATCTCCTCAGAAACCAGCTTGGCAATGGGCGTTTCATTGACGTCATACCGATCCCGGTAACAGCTGTAGGCATTGATGCAGGGATAGAAATACTTTCTGGCATGAATGTTATAGCGCTCCAGGTTGGCATAAACCGCATCTCTGCTGTAAGCATAGCCATGGAAGCGCACCGGCATATAGGCATAATTGGATACCGTACGGGGATTCAGCAGCGGCAGAATGATGCCCCGCATGTTCCCCAGCAGCTCCATATAGCGAAGGAAAATTTCCTTTCTCTTCCTAATATAATCATCCACGTGCCGGAGATTGCAGAGCCCCATGGCTGCGGCAAATTCATTCATCTTGCCGTTGGCCCCCACGGAGGCCACCTCCTCCTTGCCGAGAATGCCGAAGTTCTTCAGCTCGTACAGCTTTTTCATGAGCTCCGGATTCTCTGCGCCGCAGGTCACGGCGCCGCCCTCGATGCTGTTGAACACCTTGGTGGCATGGAAGGAGAACATGGAGGCTGTGCCGTAGCTGCCGACGCCTTTTCCGTCATAGAGCTCACCGAAGGCATGAGCCGCATCATAGATCACCGGCAGACCGTGCCGGTCGGCGATTTCCTGGATATCCTGGACCGCGCAGACATTACCGTAAACATGCACCGGCAGGATCGCGCAGGTTTTCTCCGTGATCAGCGACTCCAGCTTGTCCGGATCCATGGTGTAGTTCCGTTCATTGATGTCGCAGAACACCGGTGTCAGACCGTTCCGTACAATGGCATGGGTGGTGGAGGCAAAGGAGAAGGGCGTCGTAATCACTTCCCCCTTCAGGTCCAGCGCCTGCAGTAGCAGCTCCAGGGCGCTGTGCCCGTTGACAAAGAGCTCCAGCGCCGATACCTGCATATAGCCCTTCAGCTTCTCCTTCAGCGCCTCGTGATATTTCCCCATATTGGTGAGCCACGCGGAGTCCCAGATGTCCTGCAGCATGGCCTCATATTCCGACAACGGCGGCAGGCTGGCCCGGGTTACATTGATGATTTTATCATGATTTGTCATTTATTCTGACCTCGTTTTCTTTACGATTCTATATGATTCCTTACAAATTGTAAATCCTGTCTGGTATCTTTCCATGAATTGTGATAAGGTCTAGGCATCTAGGAGGGTTTTTAATTATGTACAGTATGAAAAAGCTGATTGCCGCCACAGCTGCAGCGGCTATGGTTTGCGCATCCCCGCTGACCGCATTGGCTGAAGGCCCCGGTGATGCCGTCAGCAGCACCACCGGCACTGCCATCTTTTCGGCAAATACCACACCGGACGGCAGCAGCTCTGCAGATACCAGCGGAAGCACAACAACGACAGCAACAACCACCGCCGGCAGCGAAAGCAGCAAGCTCAGCTCCCTGACCGTGGACACCATCCGTCCCTATATGACCATTTCCCGGGACGGCGATATGCAGGCAGATCCCGTATTGAATCTGGTTCCCCTGGCTACCTACTATGCCTTCACCTCTGCCGGTGACCGCATTGACTATGCCTACACCAGCGAGCCGGATTCCTTCCTGTACGCGGAGAGCGGCTTCAAGACCTTGAAGATCGAGCATCAGAACGTGGGCCGCTGGTACTACCGCACCTATACCCAGGGCAGCGGCTGGGGCTCCTGGGCTGTCAGCGGTGAAACCACCGAGGACAAGGGCAATGTGCAGGCCGTTATGCTTCGTGTGAAGGGCTACTCCCATAAGTTCGGCGAACTCTACTATCGTGCCGTGCTGAATGACGGCACCGTCACCGACTGGGCCAAGGCCGGACAGGCCTGCGGCAGCATCGGCTCAGACAAGTATATCGTTGGTCTGAAGATCGCCTTCTGGCGGAACGGCGTCACCTTCCCCTATGCCACAGCGCATCCGCTGGACAACGGTGCCACTGAGGGTGTTTACAATGACGGCAGCGGCGTGAAGTATGCCACAGCTGACGGCTCCGCTTATACCGGCTGGGGCTTCGATGCAGATTCCAACCAGTACTATTTTGAGAACGGCACAGCGGTGACCGGCTGGAAAGCCATCAATGGCTACAACATCTACTTTGACGGAAACGGTGTCGCACAGAAGGATCTGGAGCCGGTAATGGGTCTCCAGAGCTCCTACGCCATCAAGATCAACAAGGCCACCCGTACGGTATATGTGATGACGAAGGATTCCGCCGGGAACTATACCATTCCCTTCAAGACCTTCATGTGCAGCGTCGGCCCGGATACCCCGCTCGGCACCTTCAAGATCTACGAGCAGTACCGCTGGCACTTCATGCATACGGATTGCTACTGTCAGTTCCTGTCCCGGTTCTACCAGGGCTTCCTGCTGCATTCCCTGCTGTACACCAAGGCGGATGCGCATACCTTTGATGCCATCAACTACAACTTCATGGATCAGGCCATTTCCGGCGGCTGTATCCGTCTGAAGGCCGGCGATGCCGCATGGATCTACAACAACTGCAAGAATGGCACCAGCGTGACGGTTTACTCCGATACCTGGGACAAGGGCCCCATCGAGAAGGATGCCATCAACCAGGCCATTCCGAGAAGCCAGGATTATGATCCCACAGATCCTGTTGTCGGCGGACAGCAGAGCAGCGAGGACGCAGCTGCCGTACAGGCTGCCCAGTCTGAGGCGGCTCAGGATGCCGCTGAGGGTGCCATCGAACCCCATGCATAAGTTATGATAAAATCAACCGTCATTATTCCAAATTATAACGGCTTCCGCTTTTTGGCGGACTGTATGGAGGCTCTGTCAAAACAGAGCCTCTCTGATTTTTATACCCTGGTGGTGGACAACGGCTCAAGCGACGAAAGCCTTCCCTGGCTCCGACAGTGGGCTGAAGAAGATCCGGCACACCGGATTCTGATCGAAAACGAGGACAATCTGGGCTTCTCCGCAGCTGTAAACCAGGGCATCAAGTGGTCCATGGCCCACGGCTGTCTCTACAGCGTCCTGCTGAACAATGACACCAAGGCAGATCCGGATTTTCTCCGGGCCCTGGAGGATGCCATGGAAGCGGATACCCGGCAACGGCTCTTCGCCGTCAGCTCCCAGATGCTGAAGATGCACGATCCCACGCAGATCGACGATGCCGGCGACCAGTATACCGTGCTGGGCTGGCAGTTCCAGCGGGGACTGGAGGAGCCGGCTATGAACTGGCAGACGCCGGCCTATGTCTTCTCCGCCTGCGCCGGTGCCGCCGCCTACCGGAATGCCGCCCTGCAGAAAACCGGCCTTTTCGATACGGCCCACTTCGCTTACCTGGAGGACGTGGACATTTCCTTCCGGGCGCAGCTCTACGGCTACCGGGTACGCTACGAGCCCAAGGCCCGCTGCCTCCATGTGGGCTCCGGCACCAGCGGCAGCAAGTACAACGCCTTCAAGGTGCGGCTTTCCGCCCGAAACAGCTGGTACTTGCTTTATAAGAATATGCCTGTGCCGATACTCATCCTCAACGCCCTTCCCCTGAGCCTTGGCTATCTCGTGAAGCTTCTCTACTTTGTCCGGAAGGGCTTCGGGAAGGAATATCTGGAGGGTCTGCGAGAGGGCTTCCGCACCGCCGGAAATCTCCGGCAGGCGCGCTTTGAAGAGGTGCCTGTGCTCCGTTTCCTGACCATCGAGCTTCGGCTCCTGACCGCCACTCTGGAATACGCCTCCCGAATTCTCCGGAAATACGGGAAGCATAAAAACAGAGACTGATGGCTGTCGATACCAAAAAATCCCCCGGGACCAAAGGTCCCGGGGGATTTTTTTATTCCATCCGCTCCGTTCAGCGTTTTCCTTACCGCCGTCTCGCGGTCACATTCACCCACTCGCCCTGGTGCTGTACCTCCAGCACCTCAAAGACATCCTCATGGGCCTTGAAGGCGTCCAGCACCTCCTGCTCCCGTGTATCCAGTATACCGGAGGTGATGAAGATGCCGCCCTGCTTCAGGAAGGCACCGACCTCCCCGGTCAGCAGCACGATCACCGGTGCCAGGATGTTGGCCACCACCATATCATATTTTCCGTAGCCGAGAGCCTCCCGCACAGACTCGTTTTCCGGGCCGATAACATTACCCACCAGTATAGAGAAACGGTCCTCTGTCAGGCCGTTGGCCAGCAGATTGTCATGAACGGCGGGAACCGCCTCCTCGTCCAGATCCGTGCCGAAGACATGGCCTGCGCCCAGCTTCAGGGCCGTGATGCCCAGAATGCCGGAGCCGGTACCGAGGTCCGCCACCTCCATGCCCGGCTGCAGGAACTTCCGGATGGCCCGGATGCAGAGCTGCGTGGTCTCGTGCATGCCGGTGCCGAAGGCCGTGCCCGGGTCGATCTCGATCAGCAGCTTGTCCTCACAGCCCGCCGGAACCGCCTCCCAACTCGGCTTGATGAGGATGTCGTCCACGGTGAAGGGGTGGAAGAAGGTCTTCCAGTTGTTGATCCAGTCCTTGTCCTCCGTGTCCGCACTGTCCATGGTGCCCTCGCCGATGTCGCAGTACTGCCGCATGCTCTCCAGCTCCTCCCGCACCGACTGCAGCAGCGCCGCCAGCTCCTCCTCGGTATAGAGATTCGCGGTGTTGGGCATATAGCTGTTGTCCACGGAAGGATCCTCCTCCATGGCCTTCGCCTTGGCCAGACGCTCTGCCTTGTCTTCGGGGCTCACCACCTCCACATAGAAGCTGACGTCCGCCTTGCCGTCGTCCGGTCCCATGTCCGGCAGAATGTCGATGAACATTCCCTTCGTGTCTGCCTCAGACAGCGGAATCCGATCCTCGATCTGGGCGCCTTCAATGCCCAGATCCATGAGGTTCGACACCAGAATCTCCTCGGCCTCTGTGGTGGTATGTATGGTAAATTTTCTCCAGATCATCTTTTTTCCTCTCTCAATGTCTGCTGAATCTGCGCAGCAGCGGCAGAAGCTCCTTCAGGGCTGCGATGCAGTCATCCACCTCATCCTTCGTATTGTATACACTGAAGGAGAAGCGAATGGTGGAATCCAGCAGTGCCGGATTCACACCGATGGCCCGCAATGTGCCGGAAATCCCCGGATGGTTGGAGGAGCAGGCAGAGCCGGAGCTCACGTAAATGCCCTTTTCCTCCAGCGCATGCAGCAGCACCTCCGCCCGGACGCCGCCGAAGCTGGCGGAAACGATCTGGGGCGCACTCAGATCGCCCTTCTGGGAGTTCACCGTCACATTCTCGAGCTTCTCGAGTTCCTCGATCATGTAGTCCTTCAGGCCGCGCAGCGCCGCCATTTTCTCAGGAAAATTCTGATAGGCCATCTCCGCCGCGAGACCCATGCCCGCGATGCCCGGCACATTGTGGGTGCCGGAGCGCATGTCCTCCTGCTGCCCGCCGCCGTAGATCAGGGGCTTGATGCGGACCTTCTCATCGATATAGAGGAAGCCCACGCCCTTCGGCCCGTGAAGCTTGTGTCCGCTGACGGAAAGCATGTCAATATGCTCCTTCTTCGGACGGATCTCGTACTTGCCGTAGCCCTGGATGGCATCCGTATGGAAAAGGGTATTGGGATTGCATTCCTTCACAATCCGGCCCAGCTCGCCGATGGGCTCCAGCGCGCCCATTTCGTTGTTCACATACATAACCGACACCAGAATCGTATCCGGCCGGATCGCCGCCCGCAGGTCCGCCGGGGAAATATGCCCCTGCGCATCCACCGGCAGATAGGTGATCTCATAGCCCTGCTCCGCCAGAAAATCCAGCGGCTTGTAAATGGCCGCATGCTCCACATTGGTGGAAATGATGTGCTGCCCCTGCCGCTTCTTCGCGTAGGCCGCCCCGATCAGCGCCGTATTGTCCGATTCCGTGCCGCCGGAGGTGAAAATGATCTCCCGGGGCTTCACCTTCAGGGTATTCGCCACCTGCTCCCGGGCATGCCGGAAATACTGCTCCGCCTGCATTCCCTTGATGTGCTTCGAGGACGGATTGCCGTAGTCCTCCAGCATGATCCTGCTCATGAGCTCCGCCACCTCCGGATAGCAGCGCGTGGTGGCCGAATTGTCAAAATAAATTTCCTTCACTTCCATTCTCAAAGCTCTCCTGTCTCTGCCGCCGCACTTTCCAGTGTCAGCATCACGATGCTGAGCGCGCAGATGGCCGCGGTTTCCGTTCTCAATATGCGTTTTCCCAGCGTCACCGGCACGATGCCGTGGTCCAGTGCCGCCTGAATTTCACTGTCGTCAAAGCCGCCCTCCGGTCCGATGAAGATGCCGATCTTCTTCCGGGATAATGTCTTCGGCTCTGTCTCCCGGGCTTCCCCGTCCGCTGTCACCAGGCGCTGCAGCTCTGCCATGGTCCTCCGGATGTCTCGGGCATTCTCATAGGGAATCAACCGGCAGCTGAAATCCGACACATAGTCCATAGCCTGCCGCCAGCCCATCACCGGCAGCACCTCCGGAATCACGGAGCGCTTGGACTGCTTCGCCGCGGCCTCTGCAATGGCCTGCCAGCGCTTCACCTTGCTTTCGCTCTTCTTGCTGTCCAGCTTCACCACCGTGTTCTTGGTCTCCAGCGGCACGATGGCCCGGGCCCCGAGCTCCACCGCCTTCTGCACGATGAGCTCCATCTTGTCGGACTTGGGCAGCCCCTGGAAGAGGTAAATGTCGGCGGGCAGCTCATGCATTTCCTCCCGGAAGTCTATGTGCAGCGCCACCGCCTCCGGCAGGATCTCCGTGATCTCGCACTGATAGTCCGTGCCGTCGCCGTCAGAGATCAGGATCTTCTCCCCGACTCTTCCCCGCAGCACCTGTACCAGATGCCGGTAATTGTCGCCGCGCAGCACCGCCGTCCGCTCTGTCCTGTTGATATCCCCCGGCTCTGCAAAAAAATGATGCAC